>JBBRDT010000028.1:0-37590 GCA_038203635.1 Solirubrobacterales bacterium | reverse complement strand
GCCACTTCACGGACCCCGCGGGCCACCTGATGGGGGTGGTCCAGCCCGGGGTGTAGCGCAGCAGAGGAGTCCGGGCCCCGCCTCCGCGGGGCCCGGCCTGCTTAGACTTCGGAGGCGTGCGAGCCGCACGCCAGTTCATCGTACGAACGATCCGGGCGACCGGCCTCCTCGCCCGGGACGGGCGCATTCCCAGGCCACTCCGGTGGCTTGCCGCCTTCGGCCTGTTGCCGATACCAGGCCCATTCGACGAGGCTGTGCTGCTTCTCATCGCTCCGCCGCTGTTCGTCTTCTACCGCGCTCCCATGCGCGATGCATGGCGGCGCGCCGGCGCGGGGAAGAGGTTCGCGTGATGGACAGACGGGACTGGATTCCGTTGGGCGTGGTCCTCCTGCTGCTCGCGCTCTACATCGCCTGGGGCCTCTCCGATCCGAACGAGGCCGGGCAGGCCGCACTGTCGATACCGGCTGAGCTGGCGCAGTAACCTCGGTCGATCGACCCGGGATCGCTCGAACAGACTCTGGCGCAACTGGACGAGCCGGCTTTCCGCGCTCGCCAGGTGTGGAGGTGGGCTGCACGCGGCGCGCGCAGCTACGACGAGATGACGAACCTGCCGATGACGCTGCGGTCCGAGCTGGCCGTGCGGGTGCCGTTCTCGTCGCTGACGGTGCAACGCTCGGCGCGCTCTCGCGACGGCACGGTCAAGGTGCTCTTCCACACCCACGACGGCCTGCCCGTCGAGGCGGTGCTGATGGTCTACAAGGACGGGCGCCGGTCCGTGTGCCTCAGCTCCCAGTCGGGCTGCCCGTTGACGTGCACGTTCTGCGCGACGGGCGCGATGCGCTTCGGGCGCAACCTCAGTGCCGGCGAGATCCTCGACCAGGCTCTGCACTTCCGGCGCATGGGCGCCGTGAACCACGCGGTCTTCATGGGGATGGGGGAGCCGATGATGAACCTCGATGCGGTGCTCGGAGCATGCCGCAGGCTGCCGGACGTCGGCATCACCCATCGCCGCACGGGCGTGTCCACCGTGGGCTGGATCCCGGGCATCGAGCGCCTCACGGGAGAGCGCGTGCCGTTGCGGCTTGCGCTGTCGCTGCACGCGCCGGAGGATGCGCTGCGATCGCAGATCATGCCGGTCAACGAGCGTTATCCGGTCGCCGACGTTGTCGCGGCCTGCCGGCGCCACTACGAGCGCAAGCGCCGCCGCGTGTTCGTGGAGTACGTGATGCTCGGCGGAGTGAACGACGGGGTCGACCAGGCCCGTGCGCTTGCGGGCCTGCTCGACCCGAGGGCATTCAAGGTGAACCTGATCCCGTTCAACCCGACCGGATCGTCCTACCGCGGGTCATCGGATGCGGCGATGGATGCTTTTCGTGACGCTCTCCAACGGGCCGGGCTCGAGGCCACGATCCGCCTCACCCGCGGACGCGACATCGATGCGGCGTGCGGCCAGTTGGCCGCACGCTCTGACGACCTCGTATCCTCCGCCGCGTGCACGCCACCCGCGAGCTAGAAGGCCAGGTCGCCCTCGTCACAGGCGGCGGCCGTGGAATCGGCCGGCTGATCGCCCGCGAGCTTTCCGACGCGGGAATGCGCGTCGCGGTGGCCGCCCGCAGCGCCGGTCAGGTCGAGAAGACAGCGCAGGAGATAGACGGGCTCGCGGTGACCGCGGACGTCAGCAAGCAGGAGGACGTCGAGGCGATGACGGCGACCGTCGAGCGCGAGCTGGGGCCGATCGACCTGCTCGTGAACAATGCCGGCGTCGGTCCCTCACGCACGCTGCCGTGGGAGGAGGACCCCGCGGACTGGTGGCACGTATTCGAGATCAACGTGCTCGGCGCCTATCTATGTTCTCGCGCGGTGTTGCGCGGGATGGTCGAGCGCGGTCGCGGCCGGATCGTGAACACGGGCAGCGGCGCGTCGTACCTCCCGCTGGGCGCACCTTCGTCCTACGGCGCGAGCAAGGCGGCGCTCGGGCGATTCGGTGAGCTGCTGGCCGGCCAGGTGGCCGGGTACGGCATCTCCGTCTTCGTGATCAGCCCGGGGCTTGTCCGCACCGACATGACGGAGCCCTTCGGCGACGACGCACCGTGGACTCCGCCCGAGCTGGCGCCCCGGCTTGTCCGCGTGCTCGCGAGCGGACGTGCCGATCGTCTCGCCGGCCGCTACATCCACGCCGAGCACGACGACATCGAGGCGCTGATCGAGCGGGCCGACGAGATCACCGAACGCGACCTGAACGCAATCCGGCTGCAGCGCTAAGGCGCCGCTGGATCCGTCGGTTCGGAGACCGCTCCCAACAGCAACGTGAACACAGGGTGTGGCGCGGCGCGCGTCACGACCAGCCGTGCACCCTCGGCGTGCGCGAGCGAGCGTGCGAGCGCGAGTCCGATCCCGTGGCCGGCACGGTTATCCGAGCGGCGCTCGAACTCGGACTCGGGATCTCCGGCAAATCCGGCGCCCTCGTCGCTGACATCGATGGCCAGCGCTCCACCCACGTCGCGTAGCGTGACCTTCACCGGGCCTTGGCCGTGACGGTGAGCGTTGTCGAGCAGGACGTCGAGGATCTCGCGCAGGACCGCGGCGGAGATGGGCGCTGCGACGTGATCCAAATGACCGACGATCCGCAGCGGCCGGTTGCCGGCCGCCAGAGGTTCCTGCCACGTGTCGCGGACGTCGTCGAGGATCCGTTGGATGTCGCTGGTGGTCGCGGACCGCGGCACGTCGCGCGCCACGGCGAGCAAGGTCTCGATCGTCTCCTGCAGGCGGTCGACCTGGCCGATCGCAGCCTGCAACTCCGGCGCCGACCCGCCGCGCAGCTCGATTGCCTCGAGCTCGAGGCGCAGAGCCGCGAGAGGCGTGCGCAATTGGTGCGACGCGTCCGCGGTGAATGCGCGCTCGCGGGAGACCAGGTGGTCGAGGCGATCAGCGGTCGCATCCAGGGCACCGGCGACCTCGTCGACCTCGCGCACGCCGGCGCGGGGCGCCCGGCTCGCGAAGTCGCCCTCGCCGAGCCGATGCGCGGCACCGGAGAGCCGCTCCAGCGGCCCGCTGAGGCGGCGTGCCAGGACGACGGCAGCGGCGACGGCAAACCCCACCACGACCGCCGCGAGGCCCGCCAGCGCCAACCAAGTCCCGATCGCGGCGCCTGTACGGCGTTCGGTGCGCACGGCGCCCGCGACGCGCTCGCCGACGATCAGTGGCACGGCAACCACCACGCGCCCCCGGGCGGCGCGGTTGGCGAGGCGCTGGGTGCGCAGCGCCTCGCGCACCGTGGCGTCCGCGCGCGGCGGGCCGCCCCGGCCGCTGAGCCGTCGTCCGGAGCGGTCGTAGGCCGCGAGTATCCGTGGAGTCGGTGGCAGTTCGACCGGGTCGCCGCTGCTTTGGCTGAAGTCGATCGCGCGGGTCGCCGCGACGGTGTCGCGCTCCAGGCGCAGCACACCCTCGTCTTGGTAGAGGCGTTGAACCACGAGCACGAGCGGGACGGCGAACAGGACTACCGCAAGTGCGGCTACCCCCGCGATGGCGACCACCAGCCGTCGTCTCATGTGACGTCCAGCCGGTAGCCGACCCCGCGCAGAGTCGTAATCGGCCCTGGCTCGCCGAGCTTCTGGCGCAGCGTCAGGACGTGCGTATCGAGCGTCTTCGTCGCGCCCATCCACTCGGTGTCCCAGACCTCGCGCATGATCCGGTCTCGTGTCACGACCCGGCCCGCTTCGCAGACCAGCAACGCCAGCAGGTCGAACTCCTTGGGCCGCAGGTCCAGCTCCGTCGCAGCCCGCCACGCCCGCCGCGCGGCCCGGTCGACGACGAGGTCACCCGCCTGGACGGGCTCGGCGCTCTCGGGCTCCGGCCGGCTTGCCGCGCGGCGCAGGTGGGCGCGTACCCGTGCGAGCAGCTCGGAGAGCCGGAATGGCTTGACGAGATAGTCGTCGGCACCGGCGTCGAGGCCCGCGACGACGTCGAGCTCCTGCTCGCGCGCGGTCAGGATCAGGATCGCGAGTTCGGGACGCGCGGATCGCAGGGAACGGCAGACGGTCAGGCCATCCATGTCTGGCAGGCCCAGGTCGAGCAGCACGAGGCCGACGTCGGGCGCGGCGGCGGCGGTGAGCGCGGCGCGCCCCTGGCTGACCCGGCGCACGGGCCAGCCCTGGCTGTCGAGCACGCGTACCAGGCCGTCGGCGATTGCTTTGTCGTCTTCGACGACCAGGATCGCGGGGGGCGGCACATCCCGAGCGTACCGCCGGCTCGGGCGCGGCAGGCGAACGTTTGACCTGGCGTTGACTCAACGCTCGCGCGGCGTTGAGGTGCCCTGCCTACGGTGTTTTCACCGTGACGCCGTCCGACCTGCGACCCGACCCGATCATCGAGATCGAGAACCTGGGTCATAGCTATGACGACACACCGGTTCTTCACGGGATCGATCTGACGGTGCAGCAGGGAGAGATCTTCGGTTTTCTCGGCCACAACGGAGCCGGCAAGACCACGACGATCCACGTCCTTACGACGCTGATCACTCCGACATCTGGCACTGCGCGGGTCTGCGGATTCGACGTCGTCGGGCAACGTTTGCACGTGCAGCGCAACCTCGGCTACCTGCCCGAGAACGTGCGCCTGTACGACAGCCTGACGGCCGCCGAGAACCTGCGGTTCTTCGCGAAGCTGTCGGGCGTCGAGGACGTGCCGGCGGCGATCGACGACGCCCTCGGCTTCCTCGACGCCCGCGAGTTGGCCGACAGACGTGTCGGAACGTTCTCCAAGGGCATGCGCCAGCGGATCGGCATCGCCCAGGCGATCCTGCACAAGCCGCGCGTGCTGTTCCTCGACGAGCCCACCTCGGGTCTGGACCCGATGGGCGTGCGCCAGCTCCGCGAGACGATCCTGCGGCTGAACGCCGACCTCGGGATCACGATCTTCATGAACACGCATCTCCTCAGTGAGGTCTCGCGCGTGTGTACCACGATCGGTGTGCTCGCCGAGGGCGTGCTGATCTACAACGACTCGCTGGCCGCCACCCTGCAGCGTTTCCCGGACGAGGCGTCGCTCGAGGACATCTACGTGCGACTGGAAGACCGATGAGCGCGACGGTCGCGATCGCCCGCCAGCACGTTCAGTCGCTGGCTCGCCGCCAGACGTTCGTCCTGATGCTGGCCGTGCTGCTGCTGATGACGGCGGTGTCGGGATTCATCGGCTGGTCGAGTCACTCGACGATCATCCGCGTCTACGACGAGACCGTGCGAACTCTCAAGGCTGCCGGCAAGCCGGCGCCGCCGAACCCATTCGCAACCAAGCCGCATCTATCGCTACTGAACAACATGATCATCTACGTGCCGCTCATCGGTGCGCTGCTGGCGATCGTGATCGGCCACCTCAGCGTGATGGACGATCGGCACGCGGGCGTCACGCGAGTCATCTTCTCCCGCCCGGTCGAGCGCTCCTCGTACTTCTGGGGCAAGGTGTCCGGGAGTGCTGCGGCCATCGCGGTCATCATGGCTGCCTGTCTGGCCCTGAGCGTGATCGCAGTCTCGCTGATCAACAGCAGCATCCCGACCGCGTCCGAGTTCTTGCGCCTGACGCTGTTCTACGCGCTGTCCGGCACCTATCTGCTGATCTTCATGCTGATCGGGGTCGTCACCGCGTTGCTGCTTCGCAGCCAATCGATGGCCCTGCTGGCGGCGGTGGCAGTGTGGGTCCTCGTCACGTTCGCAACCCCGCAGCTCACGTCGGGTCTCCGACCTGTCGCCTCACTCAATCCCGTGACCGATCCCGTCGCCGTCAGCCACTCTCCGTTCTTCAAGGCGACGTCCAAGGCGAAGCCGATCTCCGTGAACGACCAGTACAAGGCGCTGAGCACGCGAATCCTCACGGAGGGCAGTAGCGCCAAGCCGGCGAACAGCGCAGCCAAGCTGGCTCCGATCGTGGTCCTTGGACTGCTCCTGGGCGGATGGGCGAGCCTGCTGGTCAAGCGACACGATTTCTCCGAGGAGGCCGCTCGTGACTAGGCGGATCCTGACGCTGGCCGGCCACGAGTACCGCTCTGCGGTCAGGAGCCGGGTCCTCCTCCTGCTGATCTTCAGCATGGTTGTGATCGCGGCGGTGTCGATCGCCATCGCGTCCTACGACTTCCAAGCGCAGGTCGCCGACTACAAGGCGTATGTCCGGCAGGCCAAGGCGGCCGGCGCGACCGTCACGGCGGCACCCCAGCTCTTCCCGCTGCAGCTCCTGCGGGCAGTCATCGAATACATCCAGATCATCGGGGCGGTCATCGCGATCGGCCTGGGCTACCTGAGCGTGGCTCGCGAACGAACAGGGAACACGTTGCGCCTGATCTTCACCAGACCGATCCGCACACGCGACCTCTTCTTCGGGCGACTGCTGGGTGCCGCCGCCTTGATCATCACGATCCTTGCGGTGACCGCCGCCATCTCGGTGGTGTTGGTCGGCACAGTCGGCGGCCAATGGCTGAGCGGCGCCGAGCTCGTGAAGCTGGCGATCGCGTTCGGCCTGGCGATCGCCTACATGCTGATCTTCTACGCCCTGGGGTGCTGGCTGTCGGCGCGGAGCAAGGTGCTGGTCAACGGCCTGGTCGTCGCCCTCGTGGTCTGGCTGTCCGTGGTGCTCATCCTCCCGCAGATCGGCGACACGATGGACCCGGACAATCAGGTTCCGGGTGGCCTGTTCGCCGCGCTCCAGGTCAAGAAGCCCGACGAGAAGAAGGTCCTGAAGCACTTCTCGACCTACGAGACGGTGCGGAACGACTTGGAGGAGACCTCACTCACCAAGCACTTCGAGCGCGCCACGTTCGCGTTCACCGGAATCAAAGACAAATACAACGGCAAGCCGCTCGCAAAGATCGCGGACGACAAGCGCAGCGATCTCAGGTGGATGGCCTTCTACACGGTGCTGCTGAGTGCCCTGATGTGGTCAGGGCTCAAACGCGAACGCGTCACGCGAAAGGAAGCGTAATGCCAGCCAGAAAAAGCGTTATGAAACGAATTCTGCCGCTCGTTGCGATGGGGCTCACAGCTGCCGTCGTGGCAAGCGGCTGCGGAGGAGGCGGTAGCTCGACGTCATCCAGCGCCCCCACCACGACGGCCACGGGTGCGGCCGGCAAGCAGGTCCTGCCGGTCGCCAAGAACCCGATCAAGAACAACTCCACGGCGCCCGGCTTGACGATCTCCAGGGCGCTCGTCGAGAACAACACCTCCCCGCAGACCGGCAAAGCCGTCGACGATCACCTCGAGGTCTCGCTCAAGAACACCGGCGCCAAACCGCTGGACCGGATCGAGGTCTACTACAAGATCACGGATCCGTCCAAGGGCGTGTCGGAGGGGTACTACACGAAGCTCGATGGCTTTTCCATCAAACCTGGCGCAACCCGCGTGGCGCACTTCGACAACACCGGCGCCAAGGATCACTACCGCGTCAACAAGTACAGCCTCTACTACAGCGACAAGAACGCCCTGGTCGTCGACGTCGAGGCGAGCGCTCCCAGCGTCAAGCCCGCGACCTTCACGGTCAAGAAGGACTCCGGTGCCGCCGAGGCGGGTGTCGAGTAACTAACTTGCCGGCATGGGACCGACCGATGACGTGACCCCGCCCGCCGCCGCGGGGGTGTTGGCCCTGGGCGACGGAGTCGAGGTGCGCCGGATCGGCCTCGGCGGCGGGCGGCTCATGGGTTGTCCGGACGACGCGAGCGCCGCCACTCTGCTGCAGCGCGCGCTCGATCTGGGCGTGAACCTGATCGACACGGCGGACCTGTACGGGCGCGGACGCAGCGAGACCCGCATCGCGCAGGCGCTGCGTCCCTACCCGGGCGGCCTGGTGATCGCGACCAAGGGCGGATTCGTTGCCGGCCCCGACGGACCGGTGCCCGATGGCAGCCCCGCTCACCTGCGTGCCGCCTGCGAGGCGAGCCTGCGGCGGCTGGGCCAGGAGACGATCGACCTCTACTTCCTGCACACCCCCGATCCGGCCGTACCCCTCGCCGAGTCGCTGGGAGAGCTGGCCACGCTGCGCACGGAGGGCAAGATCCGGCTGGTGGGCCTGTCCAACGTGAGCGCCGAACAGCTCGCGCAGGCGACGTCGGTGCTGCCCGTGGCCGCGGTGCAGAACCCCTACAACGTGCGCCTGCGCAGGCGGTTCGGGCCCGACCCCGTGCTGGCCGCGTGCGAGCGCATCGGCATTCCCTTCATGGCGTACACACCGCTGGCCGCGGGTCGCTTGGCGCAGGTCGACGAGGCGGCGCGCCGCGTCGCCGCGCGGCACGACGCGACTCCGGGGCAGGTTGCGCTGGCGTGGCTGCTGGGGCAGTCCGACATGACGCTGCCCATCCCCGGGACGACCTCGGTGCATCACTTGGAGCAGAACCTGGCGGCCGAGAAGTTGCAGCTGGGTGCCGAGGACCTGGCGGAGCTGGAGCGACGGTAGGGTCTTACCTTGTCGCCACGTAAATCGGAGAGGAGAGCGAATGGCTCAGACCAAGGCGCAACGTAGCGCCGCAGCGAAGAAGGCGGCTGCAACGCGTCAGCGCAACGCCGCCAAGAAGAGTGCCGTGGAGGTCAAGCGCTCGGCGAGCAGCACCGCGGACAGCGCGACGAGGCTCGTGAAGGCGGCGGGCAGCACCGCCAAGAGCGCGGCCAAGTCCGTTGTCAGCCGAGCGGAAGCAATCCGCCCCGGCGGTTCGACCAAGCGCAAGCCGGCCACGCGCAAGAAAGGCTAGAACACCTCCGCAGCGCGGCGTTCTCCATCGGGGCAGGGACGAAAGTTGATGTCGCTACCCTGATGGGCCGCCCATGACCCCAGAACGCCGCTCGATCTTCTCCCGCCCCGGCGGACCGCGCGCCAAGTGGGCCGTCTTCGGTGTCTGGCTCGTGGCGATCTTCATCGCCGCCGGCCCGGCGAACCTGCCCGGGAAGTTCTCGGACGCCGAGAACAACGAGTCGACCTCCTACCTGCCCGGCGACGCCGAGTCCACCAAGGCGCTTGCGGCGACCGAGGACCTGCAGGGCGGCGAGCTGGCCCCGGCGGTGATCGTCTACCGGCGCGAGTCGGGCCTGACGCCGGCAGACCGGCAGAAGATCGTCGCGGACGCCAGGCGCCTGACCGAGAAGCGCTTTCCAGGTGTGGTCCCCGACGGGGCGCGCGCCGAGGCGGGCGGACAGGAGGCCTCACAGGGCGGCGCGCCGCCGCGCGGAGTGCCGCGGGGCTGTGCCGGCCCCACCACGCCGCTCCCCGGCCAGCCCTCCGACTACCGGCCCTTCGTCGGCCCCATCTGCTCGCAGGACGGCAGGGCGGCAATCGTGACCGCCTATCTCAAGGGCAACGGCCAGGGGGGCAGGATCTTCGATCCGATCGACGCCTGGCGCGACAAGGTGTCCGATCCGGGCGGCGGTCTCGAGGTGAAGATCACGGGTGGGGCGGGCTACGCGGCCGACGCCATCAAGGTCTTCGAGGACATCAACGGCACACTGCTGTTGGCGGCGCTGACCCTGGTGATCGTCCTGCTGATCCTGATCTACCGCTCGCCGATCTTCCTGTTCATCCCCCTCGCAGCCGTCATGTTCGCCGAGATCCTGTCCCGCTCGATCGGCTACGGCATCTCGGAGCTCGGCGTGACGGTCAACGGGCAGTCGAGCTCGATCATGTCCATCCTCGTGCTCGGAGCGGGCACCGACTACGCCCTCCTGGTCGTGGCCAGGTACCGCGAGGAGCTGCACAAGACCGCTGACCGCCACGAGGCCATGCGCGCAGCGATGCGCTCCGCCGGGCCGGCGGTGTTCGCCTCGGCCGCCACAGTGATCGCGGCCCTGTTCTGCCTCACGCTCGCCAAGGTGAACGGCACGTCGGGCCTCGGGCCGATCGCAGCGATCGGCGTGGCCTGCGCATGCCTCTCGATGCTGACCCTGCTGCCGGCGCTCCTGACGATCTTCGGCCGGCGCGCATTCTGGCCGTTCGTGCCCCACACGGCGGATTGGGTCGCGGCGCGGCAGACGCCGGCGAGCGGGATCGGGCGCGGGTGCGTGGAAGGCTCGCGCTACAGGGCGCTGCTCCCGGTCATCGGCGCGTGCCTGGTCGTCGCGCTGCTGCTGCCGCTCGTGCTCCTCAACGCGCTGCTCCGCAAGCTGACCCGCGGCGCGATCCCGTCGCTGATCGTCGGCCCGCTCGACCGCGCGATCTTCCAGCCATACGAGCTGCGCCGGGTCAGGCGCGAAGCCGTAGCCGACGCGACCCACGGATTCTGGAAGCGCGTCGGCGATGTGGTCGCCGCGCACCAGGTGCGCGTGACGGTGGGCACTGTCGCCGTGCTGCTCCTGCTGAGCGCGGGCCTCGCGTTCTTCTCCACCGACCTGACAACGAATGACAGCTACCGCACCGAGGTGGAGTCCGTCGAGGGGCAGAAGCTGCTGAGCCGGAGCTTCCCGGCCGGGGCGAGCGCGCCGACCGACATCGTCGTGCCCAACCCGGCCGGCGTCCCCGCGGTGACCCGCGCCGTGGAGGGCGTCGACGGCGTCGAGTCGGTGTCCGAACCGGTGGCCGAGGGTTCGCGTGGCGTGCTCGTACAGGCAACGCTCGAGCCTCAGCCATATTCGACCGCGGCCTTCGACCTCGTGGAGCCCATTCGCGACGCGGCGAAGAAGGGGGCGCCCGGGACGCTCGTCGGCGGTGCGAGCGCGGTCGAGTTCGACGTCCGCGACGCGGCGGCGTGGGATTCGAAGGTGATCCCGCCGATCGTGCTCCTGGTCGTGTTCCTCATCCTGGTGGGGCTGCTGCGTGCGCTGATCGTCCCGCTCGTGCTGATCGGGACGGTGATCATCAGCTATCTGGCCGCGCTCGGGGTCGGCTACTTCGCCTTCGACGTCCTCTTCGACTTCCCCGGATCGGATCCGTCGTTGCCGCTGTTCGCGTTCGTGTTCCTGGTCGCGCTGGGCGTCGACTACAACATCTTCCTCTTGGCGCGCGCGCGCGAGGAGGCGCTCACGCACGGCACGCGCGAGGGGATGCTGCGAGCCCTGGCAGTCACGGGCAGCGTGATCACGAGTGCCGGCATCGTGCTCGCGGGCACGTTCTCGGTGCTCGCCTTGCTGCCGCTCGTGTTCCTCACCGAGATCGGCTTCGTGGTGGCGCTCGGCGTGCTGCTCGACACGTTCCTCGTGCGCAGCGTGCTGGTGCCCGCGCTGGTGCTCCAGATCGGCCCGAAGGTGTGGTGGCCCTCCTCGCTCGCGAAGAGTGACGGTGGCACGGGCGGCCCGGACGCCGATGGGCGCGGCGCCGCCGATGAGGCGCGGGCCGCGATCGAGGCAGGGCGCACGGCGCGGACCTGACGCGCTCCAGGTCAGCAGCGTTGGTGAGGACTACTTGCCGACGATCACCGCGAGCAGGAAGAGGGCGATCGCGTGAAAGGTCTGGTCGACCGCTATGAACACGAAGTCCCCGGGCGAGACCTCCGTGCGCTTCACTTTCCTTATATATAGACGGAGCAGTCGCCCGTCGTCCTGAACGAGGTGCGGGACGACGATCGCCGCCGCGACCGCCGCGACCCAGGCCCCGACGTCGTCGGCCAGCCAGATCAACGCGGGGAGGAATGCCAGCCCGTAGGTGAGGGCGTGCGAGACCAGCGCTCGCCGACGGACCGGATCGCGGCCGAGGCCGCCGAACTTGTGTCCTGCCTGCCACTCGGTCTGGAACAGGTAGTCCCCGGCGAGGTGGGAGACGACCAGCACGACGAAGACCTCGGCCCAGGGCACGACTGGACCCTACACGGCCGGACTAAGGCACGAAAACGCCCTGCCTGGCGAACACCGTGTTGTCCTCGGTCGTGTCCGCGTCACCGTCCGCGCCGCCGTCCGTGACCTCGACCGCTCCGATTTCCCAGATCGTTCGCACCCCTTCCCTGACCGCGCCCGGCGTTACCGCGTCGGCGCTCGTCGCGACGCTGCAGATGCTGCCGTTGTCCGCCGGACCGGGAGTCGCCGTGCACGGGACCGTGAAGGCGAACTGTGCGTTCGCGCCGGTTGCGGGATCGCTCTTTGCGGCGCCGTTGTAGCGGTCGGTGACCTGCAGCTGCAGGTCGGCGCGCAGCTCGCCCTCGTAGTCGGTCAGGTCGCTCAGGTTCCGGACGTCCGTGATGCCTGCAGCGAGAGCGACGTCTGCCTCGTCGATGGTCGTGCCCGGGTTCCCGGCCACCGTTCTCAGGGCGAGGGAGCCAATCGACGCGGCGGGCTTTGCGTTGCCGGAGACGTCCGGCGTCCCGATCGTGAGGTAGTGCGACTCCTGCACCGGCGGGTTGCACGATCCGGACTCCAGCGGCGGGCCGTGTGTCCTGTTCGCGGCGACGCATGGTTCGTGGGCCGGGACGAGTGGCACCCGGAACCGCGTGCCGATCCGTGGCCGCGGGTAGCCCGCGCTCGCGGCGGTGTCCAGCTTCGAGACGAAGCCGTCGATGCCGCCGTTGTAGCTCGGGTCGAGGGCCCCGGCGGTCACAGGGAAGTCCACCGACCCGGTGAGGCCGGTCGCATAGGCGGCTCCTGCCGCGCCGACCGCGATGTCACGGCCCTGGTCCGGCGGATCGCCGCCCATCAAGGTGGAGAAGGTGAGCGCAAAGCCGCCCGCGTTCACCTTCGAGACGAAGACGTCCGTGCGGCCATCGGCAGCGGGCGCGGTGTCGATCGCCGCTGCGGAGGTGGGGAAGTCCTGCGAGCCGGTGGTCCCGATCACGTAGGCGCTGCCCGTCCCGTCGACGGCAATGCCACCGCCTGGAGCGAGCTCGTTTCCGTTACCGCCGAGGTATGTGGAATAGGCGAGTGCGGAGCCGGCCGGATCCAGCTTGGTCACGAAGGCGTCCTGGATGCCACCGAGGGTCGTGTCGAAAGCGCCCGCGGTCGTGGGGAAGGTCGCGGAGGAGGTGATGCCGGTGAGGTATGCGCTCCCCGCCGCGTCGACGGCGATGCCATAACCGGCGTCGGTCACGTTGCCTCCCACGTAGGTGGAGTAGCCGAGCACAGAGCCGGTCGCGTCCAGCTTCGTCACGAATGCGTCGGTGCCGCTGACGGTCGTGTCGAACACCCCCACGGTGGTGGGGAAGTCCGTCGAGTTGGTCTCGCCCGTCACGTATGCATTCCCCCCGCCGTCGAGTGTGAGGTCGTGGCCGGTCTCGCTCCCGGCTCCTCCGAGCGAGGTCGAGTAGACGAGTGCGGCGCCTGCGGCGTCCAGCTTGGTGACGAACGCGTCCCGGTTGTCGGGAACGGTGTCGTAAGCCCCCAGGGTGGTGGGGAAGTCCGGCGACTCGGTGTATCCGGTCACGTGGGCGCTGCCCGCTGCGTCGACCGCGATCTCGGTGCCCTCCTCGTCGGAGTCACCGCCCAGGAAGGTGGAGTAGTCCAGCGCGGCGCCGGTCGCGTCCAGCTTGGCGACGAACGCGTCCCGATCGTCGTTGACGGTGTCGAGAGCGCCCGCGGTGGTGGGAAAGTCGGAAGATTCGGTGTATCCGGTCACGTAAGCGCTGCCGGCCGGGTCAACCGCGACGCCGAGGGCCTGGTCGGTGCTCGCGCCCCCCAGGTAGGTGGAGTAGACCGCCGAGGTACCGGCCACGCTCATCTTTGTGACGAAGGCATCGGTGCTGGCGGCGTCGAGAGTGGTGTCGAAGGCGCCGGCGGTGGTGGGGAAATTGGTCGAGCCCGTCACGCCTGCAACGTAGGCGCGACCGGTGGTGTCGACTGTGATCGCCAGGCCGGCGTCGCTCCCGACACTCGAGCTACCGCCCAGGTAGGTGGAGTACACGAGACCCGGGTCGATCACGAGTGGGCGGTGGGGATCGTACGCGCCGACGCCGAAGCCATATCCGCTTCCCGTCTTGCCGAGGGCGTAGCGGCTGGCGACGTGCACACGCCGACCGTTGACGCGCTGGAAGCTGTCCGGGCGTTTGTCGCGCAGCGTGCCGAGCGGGGTCCGCACCAGGAGGTCCCCGCCCGCGCCGAGCGAGAGTCCCTCCGCTCCCCGGTAGGCGAGCCCGATCCGGCTTGGGTCCGCCCCCGGGCTCACGTGGAACTCGTACTCGAGCGTTCCGCCGCGGCCGCGGAAGACGAGGTCGATCCCGGGCCAGAGGTCGCGGTATGCGACCTCCTCATAGGTGGGGAGGTTGGCGTGGCGTTCCCGGCCGCGCAGGTAGCTGACCTTGCCGGGCGCTCGTTGCCCGGCCTCGAGCCTCACATGCGGGCTCGCGGCCAGCGGGGTGAGCTCGAGTGCGACGCTACGCTTACCCCTGCTGAAAGAAAGAACCGCCCTGTCGGGGGTGAAGTAGAAGGCGTGACCCGCGCCCTGCGCGTAAAAGCGGACCCGCGCGTCGGTCTGTCCCTCGTTGGGCACGAAGGAGAGGGGGAGCTTGCCGTAGGCGTTCGCGGCCTGGTCGGCCGGCCCGCTCCCCGCAGGAACCGGGCCTGAGCGGACCACGAGTCCCGCCATCATCGCGATCGCGAGGAGCCCGAAGGCCCAGACTGCCGAATGGGGAAGCGGTTGCCGAAACCCTGCGATCCGGTGCATTGAGGCTTCCTCCGATCCGCCGACGCGGAATCCATGGAGTTGTCTCGGTTGTGCGGAGGCTTATGGGCAGGCCGGCGACCGCCCGCCGAGCCTAGTTCTACGTGTCGGCCAAGTCAACCGGGCGGGTTAGCCGCTCGCTGGCCTCCCAGAGGTCGAGGGCCTTGTCGAGGTCGTGGGAGTCGGCCGAGGACTCGATGGTCTCGCGGCCGTCGAAGTAGCGGCCGCTGATGCCGTCATAGGCCGGATCGGCTGCCAGCGCGGCGAGATGCTTCCCCGACACGCGTGCGCTGCGAACCTGCGGGAGGACGCGCATCAGCGGCAGGACGAACCGCCATGCGAACAGTCGCACGCCGGAGTAGTCGCGCGCGAGGCCGGACCCGGGCATCAGGCCGGGGTTGAACGCGTTGACGCTGACGCCGGTGTGTCCCTGTTGCGCGAGCCGGCGGTCGAGCTCGTAGGCGAAGAGCACATTGCAGAGCTTGGAGGTGGTGTAGCGGCGGCGGCCGAGCACGAGGGGGGACTCGCCGGACTCCGCCGCGGGATCCGCGAGGGCACCGGCCGATTCGTATCGCGGCGCGGGCATGCCGGTGGACTGCTCCGGATCGTGGGTGTCGCTGCTGACGACGACGATCCGCGCGGGTGGATCGAGCCGATCGAGCAGGCCCTGCACGAGGCAGAAGTGACCGAGGTGGTTGACTCCGAAGGTCAGCTCGATTCCATCCGCGGTGGTGCGCGTGCCGGAGACCACCTGGATGCCCGCGTTGCAGACGAGCGCCCGCGTCGGTGGAAGCTCGGCCTCGCGGTAGCCGGCCACGAAGCCGCGCACCGAGTCGAGCGAGGCGAGGTCGGCCGTCATGACCGTGCAACGCGCCGGCTGGCGGAGGCGCTGCACCGCCTCGCGACCACGCTCTGGATCGCGCACGGCGAGCACCACGTGCCACGAGGCGTCGCGGGCGAGCAGCGCGCGGGCACACTCGAACCCCAGGCCGGCATTGGCGCCCGTGATGACCGCGGTCTGCACGCCGGAAGTGTCTCAGGGGCGCTCCAGGATCGGGCCCAGCCTGTCGATGCGACTTGCAACGACCAGTAAGGAGCCTTCCGTGCCTTCACGCTTTCCACGCCTTGCAGCACGTCGCATCGCCCCACTCGCCCTCGGACTATGCGGAGCCCTGATGCTCTTCGCCGCGCAGGCGGGCGCGCAGGTCCCGGACGGGATGCCGAACCAGGCGCAGACCGACCTGTCGACGACCGACCCGGCCAACAGCTCCGGGCAGGCCGGCTGGGCGGACATGGCGGGCGGCACCGTCGCTCGGCCGTACGTTCAATCGCTGACAGTGATCAACGGGGGAGCGTCGACGCGGGTGGTCGACAACGGGACCACCACCCCGGCCGCGGTGCCCGACGGCACCGTGACCACCGTGGTCGCGCCGTTCAACCTGTGCAGGCCTGGTCAGGCGCCGGCACCGGGCAGCTGCTACTCGACCCCGAATCGCGTGGGGCTCACGGTCGCCTACGCCGTGAACGGTCAGGCCGGTTACAACTTTGCCGCTCCGCAGGTCCCGGTCAGCCCGCCGGTCAACGCAAACACCATCATCGACATGACCGTTGCGCTCAACACGCTCGGCAAGAGCGTGCGCTGGACGTGGACCAACGGCGACCTGCTGTATTGGCAGACGAGCAACCTCGGTCAGGACAACGCGACCGTACGGATCAAGTTCAAGCCGGCCTCCTCGCCATACATAGCCAACTCGCAGAACAACGGCTGCACCGCCACACCGATCAGGGATTGCTCGATCCAGAGCGCGGATGCAGAGATGCTGACCGCGTCGATGGTGTTCAGCCTCGACGACACCCTCGACGAGGTGTTGACCGGCGCAGTGTTCGCAACACAGAACGCGATCGCGGGCTTTCTGGAGCCGGGCGGCTCCGCGGCGGCGCCGGCACTCGAGATGCAGGTCGCCTCGACCCACACGAAGTCGAATGGCACACCGCAGCTGGGCACGCTGAAGGCGCTGATCCCGGCGGCGGCGCTGCTCAACCTGTACGGAATTCTGCCGGCCGATGCGACGAGCGCCTTCACCACCACCCGCACCGGCGACGCGGGCGCCAACTCGACGCCGGCCTACGAACGATGGAGCGCCGCCGGCGAAGGTTCTGACGGACTGTTCGTCACCGTCGAGAACATCACGTTCAGCGTTCCCGCCTACAAGGTGGCCGGCAAGCTGAAGCCGGTCAAGGTGAGCGCGAAGGCGAAACGCGGCAAGACGACGGTCACCGCAAGGGTGAAGTGCAGCAAGAAGAGCAGGTGCAAGGCCTCGGTCTACGACCTTGGCCGCGGCACGTCGAAGCTCTTCAAGGCCACCAAGAAGACCGTGGTGAAGAACGAGGTCGTGAAGAGCAGGACGCTGTTCCTCAACGCGCGCACGTCGAAGTTGAAGAAGGGCAGCAGGGTCCTGTTGGTGGTGCACTCGGCGAAGAAGAAGCTGCTCGTATCGAGCGTGGGCAAGGTTCGCTGAGCCGAGCCCGGAGGGTACCGTTGCAGCATGTCTGGCACCGCCGAGGCGCTGGCCGCAGCCCTCGACTTCAAGCACACGCAGCTCATCAAGGCTGTCGAGCGTGTGGAGGCCGTCCCCGATGTCGCCGGCGGATTGGCCGCGTTCTCGCCGTCG
The DNA here is from genome assembly GCA_038203635.1 of Solirubrobacterales bacterium. GTDB lineage: Bacteria > Actinomycetota > Thermoleophilia > Solirubrobacterales > JBBDJG01 > DASRIA01. The sequence goes on along the minus strand of JBBRDT010000028.1, from coordinate 20,383 downwards.
CTGCCTGACGTTTGGGACCTGAACCTGGTCTTGGCTCCCCAGGGGGCCGGCCGGGCCACGCTTGAACGGCTGTTCGAGGCGGCCGAGCGCCTGCAGGGAGCGGCAGGGCTGCACCACCGCAAGCTGCGCGTCAGCGGGCCGGGCGCGGCGCACGACACCCTCGAGTCTCTCGCGACCGCGGCTGGGTGGGGTTTCGAGCGCGAGCTCGTGATGGTCCGCCGCCGGGCATCGGATAGGAAGCCCAACGCGGGCGTGGCCGTCCGCGAGCTCGGTGCGGACGAGCTGGCGTCGGCCGAGGACCAGTTCTTGATGTCAGAGCCATACGGCGGCGACGCAGTGGTCCGCCGGCAGCTCATCGCGCAGCACGCGCGCTGGGAGCGCGGGGCGACGACGGCGTGGCGGCTGGGGATCGTCGAAGACGAGCGCGTGCTCGCATGGTGCCGGTTGTACGACGACCACGCTGTCACCGAGATCGATGCGGTGGGCGTGCTGCCGGATCGGCGCGGGAGTGGCCTCGGTCGCGCTCTGCTCGAAGGAGTGCTCGCGCGCGTGCCCGGCGACCGCATGCTCTTCCTCTGCGCCGACAACGAGGACTGGCCGAAGCACCTCTACGGCCGGCTGGGGTTCGACACGGTCGGCGAACGATCGGGTGCGACCAAGACACCCCTCTGATTGTTTCCGCACGATCGTTCGTATTAATATGCCCGACCATGGGGAACCCGACTGCACGACGAGGATCGGCGGTGGTTGATCAGGGAAGTCCCGGCTCGGCCAGCCAGACGTCCTCGCCGTCGTGCACTCGGTCCGTGAGTGTGAACCCCGCCTTCGCCGCGACGGACTGCGAGGCGCGGTTCTCGGAGTCGATATGAGCCTCCACGGCGGTTGTCCCGGGCTGCTCGTATAGCCACCGCGTGAGGGCGCGCACGGCTTCCGTCGCGACGCCGCGCGCCCGCTCGCGCGGCAGGATCGCGTACGAAATGACGGCGAGCCCACCACTCACGGTCGCTTGCACCCACCCGAGCCCTTGGGCGTCTTCGCGTGAGGACACCATCCAGTTGAGCCAAGACTCGCGACCGTCGGGAGAACGGCCGGACTCCCACCGCTTGAAGCGATCTCGCAGGGCGCTGGCGTCCTCGGCTTGGAGCCACTCCCGGAGCACCGGGTCAGAAAGAAACCCGGCCAGCCGATCGGCGTCTGCCACGCGGAGCGGCGTCAGCACCAAGCTGTCGGACGCGATCGAGCTACTCAACCAAGTCGCTGGCGTCGGCGAGTTGCAGCGCCTCGGCGCCCGCCACCACGACCTCGACCCCAGGGACCCGTGCCCGGCACGCTTCGACGAACGGCTCCGATGGGTCGGCAGCACGCACGTTCGCCGTCCCGAGCCGTCCCGCGAGCGCAGCCGTGAGCGCGCCGGGTCCGCAGCCGACGTCGAGGGCGCGCACTCCGGAATCGACGCCCGCGAAGCCGACCAGCTCCGACGCGAGCTGCGGGCTGTACCGGCCCACGAGCCGGTCGTAGGCATCAGCGGACGCGCGGAAGGTTTCAGCGCCTGGCATCGCAACGACGAGATTGTTCGAGGGCCATTTAGCGTCGGTCGCTCATCAGAGGGAGTAGGGTCGCCGAAAGAGGGGGACGGCTCCCGCCGTTCCCGGACCAGAGAGGAGCGAGCATGGCATTTGCATCGATTCGCCAGTACCGCACCAGCGACGCGGCCGAGGTGGGGCGCCGCGCCGGCCAGGCGGACACCGGCTTCGTCCCGATCGCTCGCGACACCGACGGAATCGAGGCGTGGTACCTGATCGACGCCGGTGACGGCACCCTCGCGACCATCACGATCTGCGAGACCCAGGCCGCGGCGGACGAGTCGGTCGAGAAGGCACGCGCGTGGGTCGGCGCCAACGCCGCCGACCTCGTCGAGGGGTCCCCGACGGTCACGAGCGGGGAGATCCGCGCGCAGAGTTAGCCTTGCTCAGAGTCCCGCGATCACGAAGGGGAGCTCGAGATTGGTGCCGTTCGTCGTATTGAAGCCCTGCACGCGGAAGGTCCCGGCCGTCACGAGGGCCACGTTGACCCCCGACCCGACCGTCGGGACCCCTGCGTCCAGCACACTGACCAGCGCGAGCACTCCGCTCGCTCCATTGAACCTGACCTCGTAGGTTCCGACGGCCCCCAGCCGGCGCGCCTCGACGGTGCCGCCGCTGCAGTTGTAGGGGTTCTCCACCCCGGTGGTGGTGAAGGTCGACGAGAAGCCGGCGCTGGCGTTGATGCGCGCGAAGCCCTTCACCGCGCCGGTCTGGCTCGTGCAGTCCGGACGCGTGAAGCCTGTTGCGGTGATCCCACCCAGCGCATTGGCGTTGGTCGCCGTGGTCGCGGTCGTGGCCGTGTCGGCGCTCTTGGCGGTGTCAGCCGACTTGGCCCGGAGCCCGGAGTTGTCGATGTCCGAGTTGGTGAGAGAGTCGTTCTTGACGTCGCGGCCGGTCAGATCCCCATTGCGGACGTCCGCCGAGCGGATCGAGTTGTTGGCGACCGCCCGTGTGCCCACCGCGCCGCGCTTGATGTTCTTGGAGCCGACCTTGATGGCGGCGTAGGAGCTGCCGCCCAGCGCCACGAAAAGCGCGGCCAGCGCGACGATCATGGCCGGCGACGGCCGCTGACGAAGAAGACGTCCCATATCGGCTGATCCTCCCTTTGGTTTCCCGACGCGGCGCAGGCTACCGGATCTGGCCGGGATTTCCCGTGCAAATCCTGAGCATCCGCTCGCGAGCGCGGATACGCTATGCGAGTTGAATGCTAAGCACGACGGCGCTTGCCGGTCACGGACACATCGGCCGGTGAAGGACTCACCGACACACAGCCTTTCACGGTCACGGTCGGCGGCCATGCGGTCGCCTACACGGGCTCTTTCTGCATCCACATGAAGCATTTCCGGCGCAGATTCGCTCGGCGCGAAGAGCGAAGGCTCGGGGAGCGCCTCGACGGGCTCGAGGATGCCGTCCAGGAGCTCACCGACACGCTGCTGGCCATGCAACCCCCCGCACCGATCCCGGAAGAGGCCGACCTCGCGGGCCGCTGCCGGGAACTCCTCGACCGGCGTGTGCCGCCCGGCGAGCGCGTTGCGGTCGTCGCAGATCCCGCGGTCGTGCCCTTCGAGGCGCTGGGCCGGCCGGTCGTCGGAGTCCAGCCGCAGACCGCGGGCAGCGCGGCGGCCGTCGCGCAACTCGAGGCCCAGCGTGCGCAGGGCGTGCGCTTCCTGCTCGTCTCCGAAGCCGGCCGATCGGGAATGGAGCAAGACGCGCTGCTGGTCGAGCATCTTGTCGCGTACTTCCGAGCGATCGCCGAGGAACCGGAGGTCGGCGTGGTCTTCGAGGTGTCGGCGCACAGAGCCGTCGACGCCGAGCCGCAGGCGCTCGCGGTGCTGATCGACAGCCTCGGCTTGGGCGACCGCTTGACGCCGATGCTCGATTGGACCTCACTTGGGCTGGCGCGCCTCCTGCCGGGTCGGACCGTCTTCCCGCCGGTCGAGCCCGAAGCTGGAGATCTCCCATATCTCGAGCACACGATCGAGGTGGTGCTCGTCGACGACGCCGAACGTATGGACGAAGCGGCTCGCGTGGCCGCCGGCGCGGTCGTGCGGGTGACCCTTGATGAAGCCGGCCGGGCGGTCGTCGTGGAGACGCGCCGCCTGCGTTCCGAGCGTGGGCCGGCGCCCGCGCCCGTCCTGATCCTGGTCGAGACCGACGCGGATGACGAGTGGCTGGGGTGCTTGACCGAAGCTGTGGCTGGACGCCCGGGCGTCGAGGTAAGAGCGGCCGTCGACCCGCTCGCGGCGGCCGTCGAAACCGATGCGCCGACCGTCGTGGTGGCCGAGCGCGGGGTCCTGCCGCTTCCCGGTTGCATCGAGGCCGCCGAGCGCCTCTTGGCGCACGACCAGCAGGTCGGCGGCGTGACGGTGAAGCTGTTCGACGCCGACGGGGCGCTCGAAGCCGCCGGCGGGGCCGCGTTCGCCGACGGCTCGGTCGCGGGGATCGCCGGAGGCGCTGCGCCAGCCGCGCCATGGCACGAGTACGTGCGCCCCGTCGCCGCCGCGGTCGGGCTGGTCGTGCTGCGATCGGCTGCGATGCGGCAGTGCATGCCCGCCGAGGCTGCGGGCGCGTTCGACCTGACAAGTGTCTCGGCCCACCTGTGGTCCAGCGGGTGGGGGCTGCACTACCAGCCGGACGCCGCCGCGGTTCGCGTGCTTGCACGGGCGGCAGCCGGGGCGAGCGTCTGGCCGCAGGCACTGGACGGCCGGCCGGCACGCCCCGCCGAGCTTGGCGACGACTCCTGGCGCCACCTGGTGGCGAACGACAAAGTGGGAATTGTGCGATGACCCAGCGACGTGCGCTCGTCTCCCAGACACGCTTCCCCGAGATCGATCGCGACACGGGCTCCCAGCGCGTGGACATATTCATACGCTGGCTGCTCGAGCGCGACTGGTCGGTGACCTTCCTGGCCACCGAGAGCGACGGCGAGCCACGGCACGCGCATCGCCTGCGGCAGCTCGGGATCCCGACGTACGTCGGGAGTCAGGAGGCGGAAGCCATCGTTGCCGCCGCCAAGTTCGATCTGGCCTTGCTCGCGTTCTGGGAGCCCGCTTCGCGGCTGCTTCCGATCCTGCGCTCGGTCTCGCCCGAGACCCGGGTGGTGATCGACTCGATCGACGTGCACTTCCTGCGCGAGACCCGTCGACGCCTTCTTGCCGGGGAACAGCTCGACGAGGGCTTCGGTGCGCGCCTTGCTTTCGAGCTCAACGCCTATCGGTGGGCCGACGCGGTGCTCACCGTTTCGTCGAAGGAGGCCAGGCTCCTGGGCGACTTCCTCGGGCACGAGCGGATCCACGAGATACCCCTGGCACAGACAGGGCGACGTTCGCCGATCCCCTTCGAGGAGCGCAACGGGATTCTGTTCATCGGCAACTTCCGCCACCCGCCAAACGGCGAGGCCGTCGAATACCTGTGCCACGACGTCCTGCCACGGCTCTCCCCGGACCTCCTCGCAGCGCACCCCGTGCACGTGGTCGGCAGCCGTCTCAGCACCGGCGTCACCGCTCGTTGGGAAGGAATGCCAAACGTCAGGATGGCCGGCTGGGTCCCGTCCGTCGTGCCCTACCTCGAGCGCGCGCGGGTCTGCGTCGTCCCGCTGCTGCACGGCGCCGGCGTCAAGGGCAAGGTCGTGGAGTCGCTGATGGCCGGGACACCGGTTGTCACGACCACGATCGGAGCCGAGGGCATCGACGTCCGCCACGGCGACCATGTCCTGATCGCGGACACGCCGCAGGAGCTGGCGGACGGACTCGCACACCTGCTGACCGACCGCGCGCAGTGGGAGCACCTCGCGGATGCGGGCTACAAGCAGGCTGTCGCCACCCATGCTGCGGAACGCGTCGCCGAACGGTTCGACGAGATCCTCCACGGTGTGCTGGCCGCGCCGCCGCGAAGTTCCGCGGCAGACGACTCGGCCTACCGGGAAGCGAAGGACGCCATCGCCGCTACGCTGCACTCGATCACCGCTCCCGGCTCGAGCGTGCTGGTGGTTTCACACGGGGACGATGCGCTGCTCGCGTGCGAGGGGCGCCTCGCCACGCACTTCCCGCAGACGCCGGACGGTGGGTGGGCCGGTTTCCATCCGGCGGACAGCGCCGCGGCGATCGAGCACCTCGAGACCCTGCGTGAGCGCGGGGCGCGCTACCTCGTGCTGCCGAGCTCCGAGTTCTGGTGGCTGCACCACTACCCCGATCTGAATGCACACCTGGAGGCCGTTTACCGGCGGATCTACTCCGGTGAGCACCTGATCGTGTTCGACCTCGCTCCGGAGCCGCGGCCCGCGAGCCGCGACCGCGGACCGGCCGGTCGCCGAGAGCAGGTCCTCGTCATCGGGACCTACGATGGCGCCCGCACCGCACCGCCGGCGCGGCTCGTCGAGGAGCTCGGCCGCGCCGAGCGGTTCGACGTGCAACAGCGCTGGCAGCCCGCAGGGGCGGAGGCGACCGCCGCGGCGCAGGACGGCGAGGCGGACTGGATCCTCCATGTCGATGCGGCGGCGGTCCTGCCGACGCAGTTCGTCGACGACTTCCTCGGCATCGTCAGCACGCTGTCCGCACTCGGCGTCGAGCGCGCTCAACCGGCTCACATGGCTGGGCCGGAGGCAGGGCCGCCCGTCACCGAGCGGCTGCGAGGCGTCCTGGGGCGGGAAGTCGCGGGCATGACGCCACTCCCGGTGGCGGCCGTACGGTCCGGCGCCGAGCGCGAGGGCCCGACCGCGCTGGTGGACGCCGTCCCCATCGCGCTCGCCGGAGCGATCTCCTCGGACCGGGATCCCCTCAGCTACAGCACCGTGCGCGACATCTTCAGCGCCCATGAGGATGGACCGCGACGCGTCGTTCAGCGCAGCCACGGGGCGGATGAACCGCGGATCAGCGTCCTTGTGGCCACCTACGAGCGGGCGACGCTGCTCGCGGCGTGCCTCGAGGGCTTCTGCGACCAGACGCTACCGGTGTCCGAGTTCGAGGTGGTCGTGGTGGACGACGGCTCGGCAGGTCCGGAGACGGAGCGCGTGCTGGCGGACTTCGCCACACGGCTCCCGCTCACCTGGACCCGCATCGACCATTCCGGCCGCAGCGCCGCGAAGAACCTTGCTTTGCTCCTCGCGCGCGGTGACCTCGTCCTCTTCTTCGACGACGACGATCGCCCCGACCCGGATCTGCTGGACGAGCACGTCCGGGCACATGCGCGGCATCCCGGCGTGGCGACGGCCATCCTCGGACACACCGGCTGGGACCCGCGGTTGGAGGTTTCGCCCCTCATGCACTACCTGACCGACGTGGACCGGCTGCTCTTCGCGTATGGGAACTTCGAGCCGGGCGAGCTGATCGATTGGCAAGGGTTCTGGGAGGGGCGCGTGTCGTCGAAACGCTCGCTCCATGTGCGTCACGGCCTGCACGACCAGCGGCTCGAGTATTCAATCGACGTGGAGCTCGCGTGGCGACTGCGCCATCAGGGCCTCGAGGTCGTCTACCACCCGGCCGCCCGTAGCGTGATGTCGCGGCCGATCGACTTCGACGAGTTCTGCCGTCGCTACGAAGCGAAGGGGCGCGCGCAGGCGGCCATCGCATCCCTCCACGACGACCCGGCGATCCGTGAGTACACGAGGGTCGAGGAGGCCCCCGCGCGCTGGGAGGCGGCGCGGTCCGAGCTGCCGCGGCTGAAGGCGCGAATCCCGGAGCTCGAGCAGGCGTTGCGCGGGCCCGGCAACGGCGCCGCGGCCGGTGACGGCGCCGCGGCCGAGCTGTACCGGTGCTACCGCGAGGTCTTTTTGGCCCACAACGCGAAGGGGGTCGCCGATGGGCTGGGGGACGCGGCCGTGAGCCCCCACCACGCTCGGCCGGCAACGCCCGCGAACGGCAGCTCCATGGCTGCGGCGCGCGCGAACGGCAGCCATGCCGGCGACAAGGCCCCGGAGTTGTCGATCACCGTACCCGTCTGGAGCCGCACCCCGGAGCTCGCCGAGATGGCGGCGCGGACACTCGAGCGGGTGTGGGAGGTCGCGCGGCTTTCGATCGAGGTGATCGTCATCGACAACGGGTCGCCGGTCGAGCGGCCGCTGCCCGCGCGGGTGCACCGCTTCCCCGAAAACCGCGGTGTCGCGACCGCCTGGAACACCGGAATCGAGCTGGCCCGGGCACCCGTGGTCGCCGTGCTGAACAGCGACTGCCTGGTCGAGCCGGGGTGGGACGAGGCGCTCTACGAGGCGGCCACCAACGGCCGGCGCATCGCCTTCCCGTACACCGACCACTGCGACGGCGAGGGCTTCCGCCAGCCCGACCAGGCGGGCACGGCGGGCTGGTGCTTCGCAATCACGCGCGAGCTGTACGGGGAGATCGGCCCCTTCGACGAGCGGTTCAACCCGGCATACGGCGAGGACACCGACTACTGGCACAGAGCCTGGGAGCTCGGGGTCGAGCTGTCCCCCGTCCCGGCCGCGCGAGTCACGCACGCCCGGCGCAGCTCGGTCAGCGAAGACGATCACGCCGAGTGGCTACTGCTCGGGCATCGCTACAAGTACGGCTGGAAGCACGGGGTCGATCCGCTGGGCGCGCCGCCCTACTACAACCGCGAGATCGTCGAGTACCACTGCGCTCAACCCGAGCGGAGCCGGACCGGCGCCGCCCCCTCCTAAGCGCTTGTACCCCTTGTGGAACACGATCGTCGAGCCCGTGCTCACGGCCTCCGGGGCGAAGCGCGTGGTCGAGATCGGAGCGCTGCGGGGCGAGACCACCGTGCGGCTGCTCGACCTCCTCGGGCCACAGTCCGAGCTGCACGTGATCGATCCGCTGCCGATCTTCGACCCCGAGGAGCACAGCCGGCGCTTCCCCGGGCGCTACATCTTCCACCGGGACATCAGCCACAACGTCCTGCCGGGGCTGCCCGCGGTCGACGCGGCGCTCGTCGACGGCGATCACAACTGGTTCACCGTCTATCACGAGTTGCGCTTCCTGCGCGAAGCGGCCGAGGCCGAGGGCCGGCCCATGCCGCTGCTCGTCATGCACGACGTCGGCTGGCCATACGGACGGCGGGACCTCTACTACGAACCGGATCGGATCCCGGAGGAGTTCCGCCAGCCGTATGCGCGGCGCGCACTGCTGCCGGGCCGGCGCGAGCTGAGCGACGGGGGAGGCATGAACCCACACCTCGCCAACGCCCTCGAGGAGGGCGGGCCCCGCAACGGGGTGATGACGGCACTGGAGGATTTCGTCGCAGAGCACGACGGCTCGTTGCGCGTCGTGGTGCTCCCCCTCTACTTCGGCCTCGCAATCGTCGCGGCCGAGGAGCTACTGGCGGCGCGCCCTCAGCTCGGTGAGGTCCTCGACCGGCTCGAGAGCGTCGCGGGCCGCTACGAGCTGATCGAGCTGGGCGAGTCCATCCGGATCGACGAGCAGGTGCAGTACCACAACCTCCACCACGCGCCGAATCGGCAGTTCGACGGTGCGCCCTCGCGCTACCTCGATCTGGTCAAGGCGGCTGTCCTGGACGAGCACTATCTCGAGAACGAGCTGCGCATCCAGCACCTCCTGGCCTGCGTCGCGGGGACGGAGAGCCTCAGCCTGCGCGGCCTGCGCGACCCCGGCCGCTATCTCACCAAGGACGTGCGCCGGCTCGAGCAGGCGCGCCGCGCGGGAGAACTACCGACCGGCTCGGTCAACGGCGACGTGCAGGACGCGCTCGCCCTGACGCAGGTCGGCCGCACGCGCCTGGACCACCTGGAGCGGTGCCTGGACACGCTTCGCGAGGCAGCCGTGGAAGGCGACGTGGTCGACTGCGGCACGGGCCGCGGCGGAACGGCGATCTTCCTGGCTGCGTACCTCGCTGGGCATGAGCTTTTCGGCCGGCGCCTGTGGGTCGCCGATCGGTTCGGCGGCGGCGCCGCGCCCGACGAGGACAGTCCGCCCTGGTTTTCGCCCGACCTGAACACCGTGCGGGAGGGCTTCGAGCGCTTCGACGTGCTCGACGACCGGGTCCGCTTCCTCCAAGGCGCGCCCAGCGAGACGCTGGCGGCGGCGCCGATCGACGACATCGCGCTGCTGCGCGTCGATCGCCAGGACCCGGAGGAGGTGTCCGCGATCCTTCGCGCCGTCTACGACAAGGTGCGGCCGGGCGGGTTCGTGGTCATCGACGACTACGGCTCGACGGCCTGCGCGGACGCTGTGGAGGCGTTCCGCTCCGAGCGCGGCGTCCAGGGCGAGCTCGAGCGGATCGACGGGAGCGCCGCCTGTTGGCGTAAGAGCGAGGGTGAGACGCCCCGGGCCACGCCACCCCGGCGTCCCGCCGCCACGCGCGACCTGTCCCTGTCGGTTGTGGTCGTCTTCCACAACATGCGGCGCGAGGCCGCGCGGACGCTGCACTCGCTCTCGCGCTCCTACCAGCGCGACATCGACGACCTCGACTACGAGGTCATCGCCATCGAGAACGGCTCAGCCGCCGACGGCCGGCTCGGGGAGGACTTCGTGAGGAGCTTCGGCCCGGAGTTCAGCTACCTCGACCTCGCCGGGGACGCGTCGCCCTCGCCCGCGAACGCGCTGAACCACGGGCTCGAACTCGCACGGGGGCGGTCCGTTGCCGTGATGATCGACGGCGCTCATGTCCTGACGCCGGGCGCGCTTCACTTCGGCATGCTCGGGCTGTCGACCTACGCTCCCGCAGTGGTCAGCACCCAGCAGTGGTACGTGGGCCCCGGCGAGCAGAACGAGACCGTGCCGAAGGGCTACGACGAGGGCTTCGAGGACCGGCTCTTCGAGCAGATCGAGTGGCCGGTCGACGGCTACCGGCTTTTCGACATCGGACACTTCATCGGTGGGCGCGACTGGTTCGACGGGCAGTGGGAGAGCAACTGCATCTTCGTGCCGCGCTCGCTGCTCGACCAGGTCGGAGCGATGGACCACAGCTTCAACGCCCCCGGCGGCGGCTTCGCCAACCTGGACTTCTTCGAGCGCATGACGACCTCTCCGCGCATCACCCTCGTAACGATCCTCGGCGAGGGTTCGTTCCATCAGGTTCACGGGGGGACCACGACGAATGCGCCGGATTCAACCGAGCGCAGGGACCTGCTCGAGTCCTACGGCGAGCAATACGCCGAGATCCGGGGGCGCGTGTTCAAGTCGCCCGCCAAGGTGGTGCACTACGTCGGCGCCCTCCCCGAGTCCGCGCGGCGCACGAAGCCGCGCCGGATGGGGGCGCCCGTGTACTTCAAGCTTGCGCACGTCGAGGGAACCGATGGGCGCCCGGCAAACCCCATCCCCGTGCCCGAGGAGCTGCGCACTTCCTTCGTCGACGCTTTCTGGCGCAGCAAGGAGTGGCAGCAGACGCCTTGGCTGGGAAGGTGGACCGCCAAGCCGCCCACCGACCTGATGGCCTATCAGGAGCTCGTCGCGCGCGTGCGGCCGGACTGGATCGTCGAAACCGGCACCGGCGGCGGCGGGCGTGCCTTCTTCCTGGCCACGATCTGCGACCTGATCGATCACGGCCGCGTGATCTCGATCGACGACTACCCCGTACCGAGCCTGGCCGAGCATCCCAGGATCGAGTACCTCCGGCGCGACCCGGCCGATGCGGAAGCGGTGGCCGCGGTGCGCGAGCTCGTCGGGGAGCGACCCCACGCGCTGCTGATACTCGGAGCAGACAAGCTGTCGCGTCTGAGGCCCCTCTACGAACAGTACGGTCCGCTCGTTCCGCTCGGCTCGTACGTCGTCCTCGAGGACACGATCTTGACCGGTCATCCCGTCTGGACCGGGTTCGGTCCGGGACCCAGGGAGGCGGCGAGGCAGATCGTCGACGGCGGCGAGTTCGAGCGGGACTTGGCGATGGAGCGGTATGCGCTCACCTTCAACCCCGGGGGTTTCCTGAAGCGCGTGAAGGAGCCCGGCTCGTGAAGGTCTTCGGCATCGGCCTGAACAAGACCGGCACCTCCTCGCTGCACCAAGCGCTCGAGCTGCTCGGGTATCGCAGTCTCCATTTTGGCGGTCTGGAGGCGCACGAGCGCGTGCTTCGCGCCATCGACGAGCGCAAGCCGATGCTGCAACACCTCGATCCCGAACCCGACGCGGTCTCGGACGTCATCGCGGTCATCTATTACTTCTACCTCGCCGACCTCCAGTACCTCGGCTCGAAGTTCATCCTCACGCTGCGGGACATGGACGAGTGGCTGGACAGCCGTCGGCGGCACGTCGAGCGCAACCAGCAGATGAAGGAAGCCGGCGAGTACGACGGCGCGTTCCTCACCGTGGATCTCGACACGTGGGCGGAGGAGTACCGGCGCCACGAGGCGGTCGTGCGAACGTACTTCGCGGGCAGGCCCGCGGACCTGCTCGCCTTCCGGCCGGCGGACGGGGACTGGGAGCTGCTGTGCGCGTTCCTCGACAAGCCCGTCCCGGACCTGCCCTTCCCGTGGGAGAACAGAGATCGGCGCGGCGTCCCGCCTGGAGGGATGGCGGCGGGATGAACAACGACTGGGCTTTCGCGGACATGACGGCCTCCAACGACCTGCTCGCAGACCGCGAGGCGCTGCGCGCGCGACTCGAGGACGAGGGCTACCTCTACTTCCGGGGCCTGATCGAGCGGGACAAGATCCTCGCGCTGCGCTGTGACATTCTCGAGGTCCTGGCGGACCACGGCTGGATCGCGGGCGGCGACAAGCTCGCCGACGCCGTAGCGGTGGGCATGCCCCTCCGGGAGGCCGACGAGGAGTACTTCTCCGCATACGACGAGCTGCAGACGCTCGAGTCCTTCCATTCCCTCGCGCACGACGACGACCTTCTGAGCGCGGTCAGAGAGGCGCTCGGAGAGACGGCGTTCCCCCATCCCCTCAAGGTGGCGCGGCTCGTGTTCCCGAGCGAGCCGGAGGTCAGCACTCCACCGCACCAGGATTTCTTGAACAACCAGGGCAGCCCGGCGCTGACCGCGGCGTGGATACCGCTCGGCGACTGCCCGATGAAGCAGGGCACGCTCGCCATCCTGCGCGGCTCGCAGCGCTACGGCGTCCTCCCGCTGGAGTTCAGCCTCGGGGCGGGAAACAGCCAGGCCGTTGTCCCGAACGAGATGCGCGAGCGGCTCACCTGGGTCACGAACGACTTCTCCGCCGGCGACGTGCTGCTGTTCGGCGCGCTGACGGTCCACGCGTCGCTGCACAACGCGACCGGTCGCATGCGGCTCTCGGTCGACTTCCGCTACCAGTGCGAGGGCGAGCCGGCCTCAGACCTCGTCCTGGAACCCCACTTCCAGCGATTGAGCTGGGAGCAGATCTACGCGGGCTGGGAATCGGACGAGCTCAAGTACTACTGGCGGGACCTCGATTTTCCGGTCGTCCCATACGACCGCACCGCGTTCAAGGCGATCGAGCCCGATCTCGACCAGCTCAAGGAGGCGCTCGTCTATGTGCACTGGCGCAAGCTGCGCCACGAGGGCAAGGCGCCCGGGCGGGGCCGTCCCGCCTAAGTAGCCCAGGTCGCCGTCAGGACTCGACGATCCGCGCGGGAACGCCGACGGCGGTCGCACCGTCCGGGACGTCCTGCAACACGACCGCATTCGCTCCCACCCGCGCGTCTGCTCCGACGTGCACCTTTCCGAGCACCCGCGCGCCGCTGCCGATCTGCGCCCTCGGCCCGATGGTGGGGCCGATCAACTCGGGTCCGATGAGCCCGAGCGTGACCCACGGGAAGAGCACGGCGCCGGAGTGGATCTCGATAAGGCCGTCGGCGACGACCTGGCCGTGCACGATGTAGACGCCGGGATGCACGATCACCGGGTCGCCGATCGAGACCTGGGCGGTCAGCATGGCGATCCGGTGGGCGACGCGCGGCAGGACCGGGACGCCGAGCGCCTGCATGCGTGCCTTCGCGCGGTACGCAACCTGCGCGAGGAAGGCGTCCGATTGCACAATCAGGCGAATGACCTGCAGCACAGTGTCGAGCCGCGAGCCGAACTCGAAGCGCTCGCCTCGGAATCGAGCGGTGATGCGCGCGTCCGCGACGACCGCCTCGCGGAAGCGCGGATGTCGCGAGCGGATCTCGCGCGCGAACGCCCGCTTGGCGTCCTCCGGGTCGCGTCGCGCGCGTCCTACCAAACGAACGGAGTCTGATCGCCCGGGAATACGGAGGGCGCGAAGAACCAGCTTTCGATCGCGTAGCGATCCCTCGTCATGGTCTCGTCCGTCGCGGTCCGGTGGAGGAACATCTCGTCGAACAGCAGCGCGTCACCTGGCTCGAAGCGTGGTCGTATGACCGCAACTCCCTCCGCCGCCTCCTCGACCGTTCCCGGTCCGACCGACCAAGGGAAGGCCGCACCGCCGCTGCCGGTCTCGACAATCCGGTCGAGGCGACGGGGGAGGAGGTCGAGGCCGGGCGCGTCGTCGCCGCAGTGAGAGAGCGACAGCCACAGGTTGATCGTCCTGATCCCCTTGCCGAGGAAGGCGCCGTCCTGATGCCAATCGGCGAACGGTAGGGGTGGCGTGCGCCGTAGCGTGGACTTCTTCAGCGTCAGGGCCGGCCGCTCGCCGAGATAATCGGCGACCAGCGCGTGCAGCCCGGCGCGCTCCAGCATCTCGAGGAACTCGAACGCCACCCGCGGCGACTCGAAGGTCCACACCCCGGCGCCCTCGCGAACGAACTTGCGCGTGTGGTACTTGAGTGCAGCGCCGTCGACGACGTTGAAGCGGAAGTACCAGGGGGCTGTCGCGGCATCCGCGACGGGATCGTCGTGGTCCATCTCCTCCGGGGACCACCCGCGAGCCCCCTGTACGTCACATCCCTCGAAGGCCCGGTCGATGCCATCGACGAGGCGATCCACGTCCTCCCTCGCGATGAGCCCCGGGACAAAGGCGCAGCCGTAGCGCAGGATCGAGTCCCGCACCATGCCGGGCGTCAGCTCGCCAGGGTCGATCGGTGGGAGCGCTTCGTCGCCGGCTCGCGGCCGCGTGGCGCTGTCCGGCCATGGGGACTCGGTCGGCGAGCGGTCGAGCTCGGCGTACGCGGCGTTCCGAAGGCGGACCAGGCGGAGCTCGATTTCGGTGTCGCGCGCGCGTCGATTTGCCTCCGTGAGCAGGTCGACGGCGTCGAGCAAGCGCCCGTCGTCGACGAGCTTGTCGGCCGCCGCGAGGGCGTCCCGAACATGGCTGGCTGTCGATGCCGGCTCGATCAGCTGAGCCTACCGGAGTGGCCGGGTCAGGTCAGCGGCTGTGAGCGCTTGCAGCCGGCGGCGCGCGCGCATATGGTCCGCGTATGGCTTCCCAGGACCTCTCCGTGTTGCGCGGTCAGCGCGTTCTCATCACCGGCGCGGCGCGCGGCATCGGCGCGGCGCTCGCGGAACGGCTGGCGTCACACGGTGCGCGGCTTGCGCTCGTCGGCCTCGAGCCCGAGACGATGGCGGCGGTCGCGGCGCGCTGCGGCGAGGGCACATTCGTTGCGGAGTGCGACGTGTCGAGCAATGAACAGGTCACGCAGGCCATCGACGGGGCGGCCGAGGCGCTCGGCGGCCTCGATGTGGTCGTGGCGAACGCCGGGATCGCCACCGGTGGGCCGTTGCGCTCGCAGGATTTGCGCTCGTGGGAGCGGGTGATCGAGATCAACCTGCTCGGCGTCATGTACACCGACCGGGCGGCGCTCCCGCACCTCGAGCGCAGCCGCGGCTATGTGCTCAACATCGCCTCGACGGCGGCCGTTCTGCGCGGCGCCGGATTGAGCGCGTACTGCGCGGCAAAGGCGGGGGTCGAGGCGCTCAGCGATTGCTTGCGCGTGGAGATGCAGTCGCTCGGAGTCGATGTCGGCGTGGCGTACTTCCTGTTCCTGGACACCGACATGGTCAGGGATGGGGAGCGTGAGATGCCGCTGCTTGAGCGCGCAAAGGCCGAGATGCCACGCGCGTTCTCCCGCACCTACCCGCTGCCCCCGGCGATCGAAGAGGTCGTGGCCGCGATTGCGCAGCGCCGCCGGCGGGTCGCCTACCCACGCTGGTTCCTGAAGCTCCTCCCCTTGCGCCAGTTCTTTGCTTCTCGAGTGGCCGAGCGCGAGTCGGGCAAGGCCGTGCCCGAGGCGATGCGTGAGTACGAAAAGCTGGTCGCCGACCGTGGCGCCAATGCCGCATCGGCGAGCGAGCGCACTCGCGAGCTCGCCGGTCTGTAACTGTGCTTACGGTACGAAAACGCCCTGGTCTTCGAACAACGTGTTCGGCTGGGTCGCGGCGACCCCATCGGGCCCGCCGTCGTAGACCTGCGCCGGGCCTAGCTCCCAGACAGTGCGTGCGCCTGTGGTGACCGCTCCGGGGACGAGCGCGTTCGCGGTCGTCTTGAGAGCGCAGGTCGAGCCGATCGCCGTGCTCGCGGTGGCCGTGCAGGGCACGGTCGCAGGGAAGCTCGCGTCCATGGTCGTGCCGGGCTCGTCCTGATCGAAGCCGCTGCGGCGGTCGGTTATTCGCACGGTCTGGTCGGCCTGCAGCTGTCCGGAGTAGTCGGACAGGTCGCTCTGCTTGCGCACGTCCGTGATCGAGACCGCGATCCGGACGTCGCCCGGCAGGACGCGATACCGCATGGAACCGAGTGACTGCGACGGCGGCCCGTTCGCGTCAGGTGTGCCGATCGTGAGCTGGTCCGAGGCCTGTTGCGGCGGGCTACAGGAACCGAACCCGAGCGGCGGGCCGTGGGTGCGGTCGGGCGAGGCGCACGGCTTGAAGGCGATCGCGAGCGACGAGCGGATCTTTGTTGCCGCCACCGGCCGGGCGTCGCCCTTCGTCAGCTTGGTGCGGGCGATCAGGCTCGTGTTACCGGACTCGTCGGTAGCGCGCTCGGCGAAGTAGATCGTCTGGCCGTTCGCCGGCAGGCCGGTCACGGTCACCTGCTCCAGGGACCCCGAGGCTGCGGTCGTCGCGGGCGGAGCGACCTGGTTGGCGGCAGCGAAGTTTGCGTCGGTGATGGGGGCGGTCGACCAGCGCAGGTCGATCTTTCCGTTGGGGACCTGCCCGACCCACCAGTCGTCGCCGACCTCGGTCCATTTGACGAGGGCGCCGCCGGGGGCCGCGCCGGCCTGCACAGAGAGGTCGTCCAACGTCGCCGGCGGTCGCGTGTCGATTCCGTAGACGCCGGAGTTGCGCTCGTCGTGGTGCACGTCTGTAGTCGCGGGATACGCTCTACCGGATGGGCGCGCGCCAGCAGGACATCGAAACCGTCATGGCGGACCCGCCGCAGGTTCACTACGGGGCGCCCGGCGGTGTTTGGCGCACGGACCGATCCTGCTACGAGTTCATCGCGACGGCGCTCCCCGATGAAGGGGCCCGGACACTCGAAACAGGGTGCGGCATCTCAACGGTCCTGTTCGCGATGTGGGCCGCCGAACACGTCTGCGTCGTCCCGTCCGCGGCGGAGGTCGATGCCTGCCGCGCATATCTCCAGCAGCGCGGCCAACTGGACCGTGTCGTGTTCGAGGTCGGATGGTCGGATGAGGTGCTGCCCCGGCTGACCGGGCCGCCCCTCGATCTTGTGCTCGTCGATGGCGGCCATGGGTTTCCGGCCCCGATCGTGGACTGGTACTACGCGGCGTCACGGCTACGAGAGGGGGGCCTGGTCATCCTCGACGACATGCAACTGCCGCAGGTGCGACTCGGGCTTCACGAGTTCCTCGCCGCCGACCCCCGCTGGGAGTGTGTCGAGGCGAGCGAGAAGTGGGCGGCCTACCGCCGGCTAACGGCGGGGCACCTCAGAGAGGAGTGGCGAGAGCAGGCGTTCCTCGGCGATTCTGTTGGAGCGTAAGCGGCCTGTCGCACCGGCCGTTCGTGCTTAGTGCGAGCGCGCCGCCGCGCGACCCGGGGCCAGCGCGCCGGCCGGCAGCACGAAACGAAGCGGTGTCCGCGCTGTTGCGTCGGCGCCGTCCGTCAGCCGCGAGCCGTGCAGGCCGCCCTTGGGAGCGGAGGGACTCGCCGTCTCCGCTTTCCCTCCGTGGGCCATGACCCACGCCATGATTGCCGCGAAGTTAGGTCCCTCGGCGAGAATCGCGGCGCGCTCGATGACGTCGCCGCCGGACGCGTCCGGACGCGCCAGCCTCGTTACCAGAGCGCAGATCGCATCATCGTCCACGTATCCACCATAGCGCGGCAGGCTGGCCGGAACGAGAAAAGCCCGTGCAATAGTCGACTGGATGGAGGAGAGAGGCTGGCCACCGAGCGAGCGGATCTACCTGGGGCAGGCGGCGATCGTCGTCGCACTGCTCGCGGTTGCCGCGATCGGCTGGCTGCTTACGGACGAGAGGATGGCGGGCATGGACGCGGGCCCCGGGACCGACCCCGGATCGCTCGGCTTCTACGTCTCCGTGTGGATTGTGATGATGGCGGCGATGATGCTCCCGTCGGCGGCCTCGATGGTCGTCGCGTACTCGACGGTCCAGAGGCGGAAGCGCGATCTCGGTCGAGCGGCGCAGCGGGGTGGGACCGCAGCCTTCGTCGGCGGCTATCTGGTCGTCTGGACGGCGTTCGGCATCGTGGCCTATGCGCTGTTCAAGCTCGTCCGCTCGCTCGACATCGACGCCCTCGCCTGGAGCCGCAATGGCCCGTACGCTGCGGCCGCCGTAATCGCGATCGCGGCCGTCTATCAGCTCACTCCGCTCAAGGACGTCTGTCTCGCCAAGTGCCGCAGCCCGCTTGCCTTCGTGGTGGGCTCGTGGCGCGACGGGCCGCTTGGCGTCTATCGAATGGGTATCGAGCACGGCGCCTGGTGCGTCGGCTGCTGCTGGGCTCTCATGGCGACGCTGTTCGCGCTCGGTTTGATGAGCCTCGGGTGGATGGCCGCAATCGCCGCCCTGATTGCGCTGGAGAAGCTCCTGCCCTGGAAGAAGGTCGCCAACCGCGGCATCGCGCTGCTCCTCATCGCTCTCGCGCTTGGCGTCGCGCTCGCCCCGGGACGGGTGCCCGGACTGACCCTTCCCGGCAGCTCCATGAAATCCTCGATGGGGGGCTCCGAGAATCCCTCGGCGGAAGGCACCGGGGCGTCATCGATGGGAAATTGAGCTAGGCGGCCTCGGACGAGTACTCGAAGGTCGCCTCGTAGCCACACTTGCCGCTCAGCTCGAACTCGAGCGGACCGTCTTGGACCCTGAGCATCTCCGCGACGACCTCCTGACCGGACGTGTGGTGGCCGGGGATGACGCAGGTCACGGTCTCCTGATCGGCGAGTGGCTCGCGGATGCGGACGGCGACCTGGCTCCCGGCGCGAAACCAGCCCCGACCGGGCGTGTGGTCCACCTCGATCGCGACGTGGCGCACGCCTAGCAGGTCACCCGGTTTCCAGACCCAGGGGAACTGAAGCTCGGGTGTGCCACCCAAGCGCCCCAGGAAAATGCTCTCGAGCGCCTCGCGCTGACGCTCATCTCCGCGTTCGTCGATGTAGAGCACGAAGCTCCACGGCGAGTCTGGCTCGTCGTCGTCGTACCGATTTGCGAGCACGGCTCGCATCCCCACGAGCCCGACCTTTCCGGCCTCGCCCTCATTGATCTGCCAGGAGAGCGATCCCAAGCAGACACCGTAGGTCGAGCGCCCACCCTTCCGCCCTCCGATCCTCCGGCAGGGGCAGATCGCCTCGCAGTTGCACGCCTCCAGGTAGGTACCCGAGATCCGCCACGGGAAGTAGGAGTCGAGGTCGGTGCCCATTGAGACCACCACGCTACACCGGTGCGGCTCGTCCCTCGTAGTATTCAGGCATCAGCGGGGGGCCGGTCATGACCTGACCGCCGGGGTCGTCTATCAGCAGCGGGGGCATGGGAGTTCGTAGCGCAGGGAGAATGGATCGCAGTCTGACCAGCGTGAGGAGCGTGGTCAGTGCTGCCTGCTTGGCGCTGCTGGCGGCGATCGCGACGGGGAGCATGCTGCCCGCGGTGGCGCACGCCGCCTTCCCGGGCACCAACGGGAAGCTCGCGTTCGGGAGCGCGCGCAGCGGCTACCCCGCCGACAACGATCTCTACACGATGGCCAACGACGGCACCGCCGAGACGCGCATCACGAGCATGAACCTGGACGAGCTGAATCCTTCGTGGTCTCCGAGCGGCGAAGAGATCGCGTTCGAGCGCACCGAGGGACTGCGCTCCGACATCTGGATAGCGAAGGCCGACGGCTCGAACCCGCGGCAGCTGACCACTCATCCCGGCAACGACACACGGCCGGCATTTTCCAACACGGGCACGAAGATCGTGTTCGCAAGCGACCGCAACAGCACGCAGGGCATATCCAGCATGTCCGACCTCTTCGTGATGGACACGAACGGCGCCAACCAGGTCGCCATCACGAACACGCCGACGATCGACGAGAACTACCCATCCTGGTCGCCTGACGGGACCGCGATTGCGTTCTCGCGCGACGGCGACATCTACAAGGCTTCGCCCAGCGGCGCCAACCTGACGCGCTTGACGACCAGTGCGATCACGGAGTTCGAGCCGGATTGGTCGCCCTCGAGCAGCCAGATCGTCTTCCGTCAGGGCATCGACGGCAACGACGAGCTCTGGAAGATAAACGCGAACGGAAGCGGCCTTACCCCACTCGCCCAGAACGGGAGCGTGGTCGAGGAACATCCCGTGTGGTCGCCCCAGGGCGACAAGATCGCATTCATTCGCGGGGCGTTCGGGGATGCCGAGGTCTACACGATGAATGCGGACGGCTCCGGGGTCACCCGCATCACGAACAACACCGTCATGGACGCCAGCCCGTCCTGGCAGGTGACCCCGTCGACTCCGCCACCTCCACCTCCACCTCCACCTCCACCTCCACCTCCACCTCCACCTCCACCTCCACCTCCACCTCCACCTCCACCTCCACCTCCACCTCCACCT
>JBBRDT010000027.1:0-37797 GCA_038203635.1 Solirubrobacterales bacterium | reverse complement strand
AGAGCCACGACGCAGACTGCAACCGGTTGCGAATCTCAGGAACATCCCTCTCCCGGTCGAGAGAGCGATCCTAAGTCATGGTGGGCCGGCTTAGCAAGCGCCCGGGTTTTCCTGGCAGAACTTCTCGAAGCGCTCGGCCGGGCTGCCGGTCGGCGGAGGTGTGTCGTTTTGCTCGGTGTCCGGCGGCGGTGCGGCGCCGCCGCCCGCGTCCGGCTGCGCCGGCGTCTGCGGTGCCGGTTCGGCCGCGCCGCCCGACTGGTCCTGCGGCTGGGTCTCGCCGGTCGTCGTACGGTCGCGGTTCGTGCGCGTGTTCGTTTCGTCCAGCGACGAGTTGGGGGGCGGCGCCAGGTCGGGCACCGACTGAGGCGTGCCACCGCCGCCACCGTCGTCCCCTCCGCCGGCGATCACCACGCCCACCAGCAGGCCGGTGACGACGGCTGCGGTCGCGATCAACGCGAACTTGCGTGCGGCGGGGGTCATAACGGGTTACGGGCGCCGTGGGAGCGGCGGCATGCGCCTGCCGCAGTACGGGCAGTCGCTCAGATCCCGGCCGACCAGCTCCTCGCAGTGCGGGCAGATCCGCAGGTTCTCGGGGGAGCGGGGCAGATTCGAGGGGCTGTTTGCGGTCGGCACGAGCTTGCCGACCACCTCCATCCGCTCGCCCGTGACCTTGTCGTAGTAGCCGACGGCGTCGCCCTCCCTCGTCCCGGTGACATCTCCATCAAGTGAGACCACCGATTCTCGGCCGGAAGCCGGCGCGCGCAGCCTGTATCGCTCAGGGCGCTTCACCGCGCGCAAGATAGCAAGCCCCCCCCCGATCCGGCTCGGGGTCCCCCAAAGGGAGGGCGTGATCCGGGTTCGTGCTCCGCCGCGTTACATAGACTCGCCACGTCTTGCGGTTGCTGATCTTCCACGGCTATCTGCTGCGCGGCACGGGCTCGAACGTCTACAACGCCGAGCTCGCCGAGGCCCTCGCGCGGCTCGGGCACGAGGTGCACCTGCTCTCCCAGGAGGCCAATCCCGAGCAACTCGGGTTCGTGGACTCGATCGGCCGGTGGGAGGGCGGGAAGCTGACCGTCCAGCAGGTGCGGCGCCCGCCGTACCCGGGCACGGTGACGGTCTACCGGCCCGACATCCACGGCCTCCTCCCGGTCTACGTGTACGACGATTACGAGGGCTTCGAGGTGCGCACCTTCGACCGGCTCGACGACGCTGAGCTCGAGCGCTACGTGAACGCCAACGCGCGCGCGGTGCGCGACGTTGCCGAGCTCGCGGACGTCGAAGCCGGGTTTGCCAACCACGTCCTGATGGGCCCGGCGATTCTCGCGCGCGGCCTCGGCGAGCGGCCGTACGCCGTGAAGGTCCACGGATCGGCGCTGGAGTACACGCTCAAGCCGAACTACAAGCGGTTTGCTCCCTACGCGAGCGAGGGCCTCGTACCGGCGAAGGCGGTGATGGTCGGCTCGCGTCACACCGCCGAGAGCCTGTGGGCGGCGATGCCGCTTGAGGGACTGCGGGAACGGACCTTCCTCGGACCGCCGGGGGTGGATCTGCAGACGTTCGTCCCGCGCGACAAGGCGTCCGCGACAACCGAGCTCGACGCGCTCGTGCGATGGCTCGACTCGGCCGAGCGCACCGGCTTCGGCCCCGCGGCCACCGAGGCGCTCGACCTGCTGTGCCATCCGCGGCGCGACAAGCGTCCCGACTTCGACGAGCTCGCTGCGGTTCGCGCGACCTACAACGTGACCGGCATCGACGTGGGAGCGCCCGACGGGCTCGCCGCGCTCGACCCGGAGCGGGAGCCGATCGTTTGCTTCGTGGGCAAGCTGATCGTCTCGAAGGGTGTCGATCTCCTGCTGGCGGCCTGGCCGCGCGTGCTGGCACGCGAGCCCCGCGCCAAGCTCGTGATCGTCGGCTTCGGCACGTATCGCGAGGGCCTCGAGGTGCTCCTGCGCGGTCTCGAGCGCGCCGATGAGCAGCTGTTGATGCACGTCTGCCGCCAGGGCCGGGCGCTCGAAGGCGGGCCGCGCGACCAGCTCACATATCTGCGCACGTTCCTGGAGACGATCGCAGGGCGCCACGAACGCTATTTCGCAGCAGCCAAGAAGATGCGGGACAGCATCGTCTTCACCGGACGGCTGGATCACGGAGAGCTCGCGCGTGTGCTGCCGGGCGCCGAGGAGATCATCGTGCCGAGCATGTTTCCCGAGGCGTTCGGGATGGTGGCGGCCGAGGGCGCCGCCTGCGGCGTGCTCCCCATCTGCGCGGCGCACTCAGGCCTTGCCGAGGTGACGTCGATCCTCGGCGAGAAGCTGCCGCCCCAGGTCAGGCAGCTGCTCACCTTCGAACGCGGCATGCACGCCGTCGAGGACCTCGCGTCCGCGATGACCGGCTGGCTCGACCTCGACGAGCGGCTGCGGGTGTCGGGGCGCTTGGGGCTCGCCGACACAGCGGCGGGCCGGTTCGGGTGGGAGTCGGTGGCCGAGAACGTGGTCAACGCCGCGCGCGGGCGCACGGCGGTGCTCGAACCGGTCCCCGGCCAGGTGCCGTTTTCCGCCGGCCACGCATCCTGAATCTGGTCGTGTGGACATTGCTGAAGAGTTTGGGCCCCCTGGGGGTACCAAAGTCTTCAGGAAACGATCCGCGGCGCGGGCCGGCTGTGCTTTTTGCAGGCGCTTTGGACCTGCCTTTCAGTGCGCGGCGGCGTTTACTAATCTTGCATCAATAGTCACGAGGCGAGAAGGGAGCGGCGGCGTATGCAGGTTCGGGATGGGATGTCGAGCGTGGTGCTGACCGTCGGTCCAAGTCACACCTTGCACGAGGCTGCTCGCCTGATGGCCGAGCGCAACGTCGGTGCAGCCATCGTCGTGGACCCCGACAGCCCAGGGCCGGGCATCGTCACCGAACGCGACATCCTGCGGTCGGTGGCCGCAGGGGAGAGCCCCACCACAGAGATCGTGGCCGACCACCTGACCGGGAAGCTGATCAGCGCCGCCCCGGACTGGAGTCTCGAGCAGGCCGCGGAGGCGATGCTCGACGGCGGCTTTCGTCACCTGCTGGTCGTCAACGGAGGTGAGCTGGAGGGCATCCTCAGCGTACGCGACATCGTCAGGTGCTGGGCAAAGGACCGCGTCGCGAGCTAGCCCCGCGAGTGTTGCGCGACGACCACCTGCGCAAGCTCACCGACGACCTGGCTGCGGCAGGCCCACGCTTTTCCTTCTCGACAGAGGGCCCGCTTCCCGGCCTGTGGCTGTGCGCCGATGGGAAGCCGAGGATGCAGCTCGACTTCTTCCCGTTGCATGGAAGCGAGGAGCTCGCGAACTTGTTGGATCAGGTGCAGGACGTCGTCATGGAAACGCTTGCTGAGATGTGGCCGCCTTGCCCGATGCACGACCACATACTCGACCCGCGGCCGGGCGATGACCGCGTCGAATGGTGCTGTCCCGAAACGGGGCAGGCGGTCGCTCGCTTCGGGGAGTTGGGGTCCGCCTAGCGCTCGCGCGGGAGCTGCTCGTACTCTTCGCGCGCGGCCTTGATCCACAGCCACGTCGTGATGAGCACGATCGCGCCGCCGGCGATCACGAAACCCCAGGAGAGGATCAAGCCCACCAGCGCGATCGTGATGCCGAGCGCCATGAACAGCGGCAACAGGCTCGGGGCCGGCAGATGGATCTGCTCCGTGTGGTCCCCGTTCTTGCGCTGGCGATGGGCCACTAGTTGAGGTAGAGGCTGGCGACGAGGAACGTCAAGCCGAAGATCATCACCGACAGGCCTGCGGCGACGAGGCCGGTGGTGAGGTTCTTGCGGGCGAGCTTGCGGTCCATGGAAGGGAGTTATACCGAGAGGCGGCGATCAGCCGCCAATATGTTCTTCACAGCACGCGGTCGATCGCCATCGCGCAGAACAGCAGCGCCAGGTAGGCGAGGGAGTAGTGGAACAGGAGCGCCGCGGAGCGCCGGTCCGCGCGGCGGTAGAGGCGGATGCACAGCCACAGGAAGGCGAGGTTGAGGACCGCCGCGGCAACCGCGTAGATCGCGCCGAAGAGCCCACCGGCGATCGGCAATGCCGTGATCGCGAGGAGCAGCCATCCGTACAGCAGGATCTGGCGCCGGGTCTCGGGCTCGCCGTCGACCACGGGGAGCATCGGGATGCCGGTCCGCGCGTACTCGTCCTTGATCAGCAGCGCCAGGGCCCAGAAGTGTGGAGGCGTCCAGTAGAAGACGATCGCGAACAGGTAGAACGCCGAGGGGTCGAGGCCGCCGCGCGCCGCCGCCCACCCCACGAGCGGAGGGACGGCACCGGCCGCGCCGCCGATCACGATGTTCTGCGTCGTGCGCGGCTTCAGCCAGAGCGTGTAGACGAAGACGTAGCCCAGCAGCCCGGCCATCGCGAGCAGCGCGGCGGTCATGTTCACCGCCAGCACGAACAGCATGAACGACAGCACTCCGAGCGCGATGCCGAACCACAGCGCGGCGCGCGGCTCGATCCGCCCGGACGGTAGCGGGCGCCGTGACGTGCGTGACATGCGCGCATCGATGTCGCGTTCTATGTAGTGGTTGATCGCACCCGCACCGCCCGCGGCGAGGTATCCGCCGACCAGGGTCGCGAGCAGCACGCCGACGGATGGGGAGGGGTCCGCGACGAACATCGTCGCGGCCGTGGTCACCAGCAGCAGCGAGATGACGCGCGGCTTCGTGAGCGCCACGTAGTCGGCGACGAGCTCGCGTGCGCCGTAGAGCCAGGATGCGTGGGCCGGGCGGGCGCCGGTGCCGGCCTCCATCAGACTGGCACCGCCTCGACGTTCTCACGACGCCGCGCGCCCGCCGGCGAGGGCTCGGGCACGGCTGTCAAACGGATCGCGAAGAGCACGAGCGTGACCCACAGGAGCGCGCCGCCTGTCAGGTGGGCGACGATCAACCATGCGTGCTCGCCGGCCCACACGTTCACGGCGCCGAGCAGCACCTGGATCAGCATCACGCCGATGATCGCAAGCCCCAGCCGTGTCAGCGCGGACGCGGAGTCGGGGTCGAGCCGGCGGCGCTGGCGCATCACGAGCGCGAACAGCGCAAGCAGCAGGGTGACGGCGACGTACATGAGCGCGCGGTGCGTGAGGTGGATGTCGAGCGCCTGGCTGCGGCCGAACGGGAGGAACTCCCCGCCGCAGGACGGGAACTGGTCGCCGCACGCCATGTGCGCGTCCACAGAGCGCTGCTCCTGCCCCGTGCCGTGCAGCTCGCTGGCCGACATGTAGCCGCCGGCGGCGATCGTCGCCAGCACGGTGACCAGCGCCACCGGCGTCAGGATCCGCATCGTGCGCGTGCCGCCCAACTGGAGCGTGGGGGGAGGCCGCGCAGCTGCCGAGGGGGGCGTAGCCCCCCGTGGGACGGGATCAGGTCCGCCGAGGCGGCCCATCAGAAGCACGAGCCCGATCTGCAGCATCGCTACGCCGAGGTGCGTGGCGACCAGCTCCTCCTCGAGTCCCTTCTCCACGGTCAGGCCGCCGAGCGCTGCCTGGAACAGGATCAGCACGAACGCCCCAATGCTGACGCGCACGAGCAACCGCTCCCCGCGCCGGCGGCGCCAGGCGGTCCAGGCGAGGTAGGCGATCAGGATCGCGACCACGCCGGCCAGGACGCGGTGGGTGTACTCCACGATCATGTGAGTGTCCACGGCCGGGAGCAGGCCACCCCCGCACAGCGGCCAGCCCTCGGTGCCACTGCCGGCGGCGCCGCAGCCCAGGCCCGAGTCGCTGATCCGCACGACACCGCCGACCATGATCAGCGCGAACACCAGCGCGGCCGTCGCATAGGCGAGATTGCGAAAGCGGCGCGCCTCTCGGTCGGTGACGGCGCTCAAAGCGGGTCCGGCTGCTTGCCCGGCGGTTCGGTGATCTTCGGCCCGCCGCCGTTTCCGTTCGCTCCCGCGGCGAGCGCGGCCTCGCGCTCCTGCACGTCGCGGCGGATGTCCTTCATCGGCTCGAGGCTGCGCACCGTCGGGATCACGTCGAAGTTGTGCTCAGGAGGCGGTGAGGGCGTGAACCACTCGAGCGTGTTCGCGCGCCACGGGTCGGGCCCGGCAGGCCGTCCTTTTCGCAGCGTCATGAAAACGTTGTAGACCGTCACGAGCACGCCGGCGGCGAGGATGAACGACCCGATCGTCGAGATCACGTTGTACTCGGTGAGATGGCCCGAGTGGTACTCGGAGATCCGGCGCGGCATTCCGGACAGGCCGGCCGAGTACTGCGGCAGGAATGTCGCGTTGAAGCCGATCACCATCAGCCAGAAGGAGAGCTTGCCGAGGCCTTCCGACAACATGCGCCCGGACATCTTGGGGAACCAATAATAGAGGCCGGCCATGATCCCGAACGCCGTGCCGCCGAACAGGACGTGGTGCATGTGCGCGACGATGAAGTAGGTGTCGGTGAGCTGCCAGTCGATCGGGAACACGGCAAGCATCACGCCTGTCATCCCGCCCAGCGCGAACTGCGCCACCAGTCCCACCGCGAACAGGAGCGGCACGCGGAACTCGATGTTCCCGCGCCACAGCGTCCCGAGCCAGTTGAAGATCTTGATGCCGGTCGGGACAGCGACGGCGAACGACGTGATCATGAAGAAGCCGAGCACGCCCGTGGGCAGCGGGGTCGCGAACATGTGATGCGCCCACACCATCACGCTGAGGAACGCGATCGCCGCGACCGACGTCGCCATCGCCTTGTAGCCGAAGATCGGCTTGCGCGCGAACACGGGGATCACCTCGCTCACGATCCCGAACGCCGGCAGCACCATGATGTAGACCTCGGGGTGGCCCATGAACCAGAACAGGTGCTGCCACAGCAGGGGGTCGCCGCCCTGGTTCTGGTCGAAGAAGGTGCCGCTGAACTGGCGGTCCACGAGCAGCATCGCAAGCGTCGCGGCAAACGACGACAGGGCGATGATGATCAGGTACGAGTAGACGAGGATGGTCCACACGAACAGCGGCATGCGGCCCAGCGACATCCCCGGCGCGCGCATGTTGTGGATCGTCGTGACGAAGTTGATCGCGCCCAGGACGGATGAGATCCCGATCAGGTGCAGCGCGATGATCCAGGCATCGATCCCGCTCCCGGGGAGGAAGTCCGCGGACGAAAGCGGCGCGTAGGAGGTCCAGCCCGCCTGGGCCACGTCCCAGAAGATCGATCCGTAAAGCACCACCCCGCCGCAGACGAGCAGCCACCACGAGAGCATGTTGAGGCGGGGGAACGCCATGTCCCGCGCACCGATCATGAGCGGGACGAGGAAGTTCCCGAAGCCGGCCGCGATGGGGACGATGACCATGAAGATCATCGTGGTGCCGTGCAGCGTGAACAGCTGGTTGTAGGTGGTGGGGTCGAGGAACGTGTTGTCCGGCGAGCCGAGCTGGATCCGCATCAGCAGCGCCTCGACCCCGCCGACCAGGAAGAAGAACGCGGTCGTGAAGAGGTAGAGGATCCCGATCCGCTTGTGATCGGTCGTGGTGACCCAGTCGATCCAGGTGGAGCGGCGTTCCGGCAGGCCGCCGACGATGATCTCGGACGAAGTACCGGGCTTGGCGGCGGGCGCGACGGTCGTCACTGGCTCAGCTCCGCCTCGATCGTCTTGCGTTGTTTCTGGACGAGGGTCCGCGCCTCCTGGATCTCCTTCTTCTGGTTTTCCACCCAGGCCTGGTACTGGTCCGGCTCGACAACCGTCACCTTTGCCGTCATCGCGTAGTGGCCGCTACCGCACAGCTCGGCACACTGCCCCTCGTACGTGCCGGTCTTCGACACCTTGAACCATGTCTTGTTCGTGTAGCCGGGCACCGCGTCGAGCTTGCCGCCCAGTGCAGGTATCCACCACGAGTGGATCACGTCGTTCGCCTTCAGCGTCAGCGTCACCGTGGTGTCGCGCGGGACCACCATCTCGTGGAAGGAGACGGCCTGGTTGGGGTACTGGTAGCGCCACAGGAACTGCTGGCCCGACACCTGGATGTCCAGCGCCTTGCCGCCGGGCGGCGGCGGCTGGTTGATCGTCGCGTACTGATCGCGCGCTTCGGCGACGGCTTCGGGGCCGGAGGGCACCGGGTGCGTGATGTCGTCCAGATATATGTAGGTGACGATCGTGATCGCCGCCACGATCGCGGTCGCGGCGGCGGTCCAGCCGATCTCGAGCGGCGTGTTGCCCGTGATCTGCGGCGCCTGGCGGCCCCGGCGCGCGCGGAAGCGGAACAGCGAGTAGAAGAGGACAACCCAAACCGTGCCGATCACGGCGATGCCGATGAAGAAGACGATCTTGTAGAGCTCGTCGACCTTCTGCGCGTTCGGCGTCGGCCCGTCCTCGGGCGTCAGCACGTCCGCCCACGCGACCCCTGGGAGCACGAGTACTGCCACCACGGCCGCAAGGAGCAGCACGACAGCGGCGGCCCGGGGCTTGGCTCGACCTCGCATCCGGCGCGCGATTCTATCGATCCGGGGAGCGGCGGCCCGATCCCGGAAAGCCGCTCGGGCCGCTAGTTACCGGTGAAACGAGGGTCCCGCTTCTGGACGAAGGCGGTGACGCCCTCGATGAAGTCCGAGCTGGTCACCATCTCGGCCTGGATGTCGGCCTCCAGATCGAGCTGCTCGTCCATGATCTTGAGCAGGGAATTGTTGAGGGCCCGCTTGGATTGGGCGTAGGAACGGGTCGGGCCCTTTGCCAGCCGGCCCGCGAGGTCACGGGCCTCGCCCATCAGGTCGGCGTCGGGAACCACGCGGTTGATCAGGCCCCAGTCCAGCGCTTTCTGGGCGGGGATGGGGTCCCCGAGCAGGGCCATCTCCAAGGCCCTCGCCTTGCCCGCCGCGATGGGCACGAGGAAGGTCGAGCCCCCGTCCGGCACGAGGCCGATGTTCACGAAGGCGAGGCCGAACACCGCCGACTCGGCGGCCCAGATGAGGTCGGCCGCGAGCGCCAGCGAGCAGCCGATCCCCACCGCGGGCCCGTTGACCGCGGCCACGACCGGCTTCGGCAGCTCCCTGATCCCCTTGATGATCGGGTGGTAGCGGGTACGCAGCATTTCTCCCACGTCCGGCACCTCTCCGCCGTCGGCTCGCTGCTCCAGCATCTCCTTCAGGTCGGCCCCTGACGAGAAACCGCGCCCGGCGCCCGTGATCAGCACGGCCCGCACCTCGGGTGCGGCCGCATCGGTGAGGATCGCCTCGCGGAGCTCGTCCCCGAACTGCGCGGTCCACGCGTTCAGGCGCTCCGGCCGGTTGAGCGTGATCTCCGCCACGCCGTTCTCGATCTTCAGGTCGACGGTCTCGTAGGACATAGGGGGCTCCTTGGTGGTTGGCAGCGGATGACTGGGGATGACTGGGGAAACCTACGGCAGGGTTACCTTGTGAGGCATGGCGAGGCCCGAAGACGCGCTCCAGAACGTCGAATGGCTCGGTCATGCCGGATTTCGGATCAAGACGTCGGCGGGCTGGTTCTACATCGATCCGTACCGCGCGCCCGAAGGTCCGCCGGCAGCCGCGATCCTCGTCACCCACGATCACTTCGACCACTTCTCGCGCGACGACGTGCTGAAGGTGGCGGGGGAGGGCGCGGTGTTCATCGGTCCCGCCACCGTGACCGAACAGCTCCGGGGCAACACCCACACGGTGACGCCCGGTGACGTGGTCGATGTCGGGAGCGTCGAGGTGCTCGCCGTGGCGGCCTACAACACGAACAAGCTCGACAGCGAGGGCCGCCCGTTCCACCCCCGCGACTCGGGCTGGATCGGGTACGTCATCCGCGACGCCGCCCGCAGGATCTACCACTCCGGCGACACGGACGTCATCCCTGAGATGGACGAAGCTGCGGGCGTGGACGTGGCCCTGCTGCCGGTCAGCGGGACCTACGTGATGACCCCCTCGGAGGCTGCCGAGGCGGCGCGCCGGATCGATCCCGGAGTCGCGGTGCCAATGCATTGGGGCACCGTGATCGGCGAGCGCGGCGACGCGGAGGCATTCGTGCAGGCCGCACCCGTCGAGGCCCGCATACTCGAGCCCGTCGGATGAGGGCTCCGGAGCTCCCCGATCGCTGCCCGCCCGGATCCGGGCGGGGGCAAATCTATACTCGCGCTCGGTGAGGGCTCCCTCCTTCACGCGGCGCTCGCGGGGTGCGTCCCGGCGCGGCCGCGCGCTGCGCCTGGCGGCGTGGACGGCAGTCTGCGGCGGCGTCGCGCTGCCGCTCGTGCGGCGGCGCCTGCACGTGCCGCCGCCGGCAACCGCACTGGCCGCGGTGGCGGCGCCGTTCGGACTGGCAATCGCCGTGCCGCGATCAAAAAAGCGCGACGCGGCGGTCTATGCACTACAGATGTGGGCCTACATAGTGCTGCATGAACTGCCGTACGACGACCCGACCCGGCTCGAGCGCCGGGTCCACGTCGACTATCCGCTTGCGGTGGACCGGGCCCTGTTCGGCCGCCCCCCGACCCCCATCCTGCAACGGGCGCTGGCCCGCGGGGACGGCCCCACCGCCCTCGACCACGCCCTGGTCTACGCCCACTGGGCCTGGTTCGTCCAGCCGCACGCCGCGACGGCGTACATACTTTGGAGGCACCCCCAGCGATTCTCGCGGTCGGCGGTGCTCATGTGCGCGGTGTTCGACCTCGGGCTCGTCGGCTACTTCCTGGTGCCGACCGCCCCTCCGTGGTGGGCAGCGGAGCACGGACGCATCCAGGGAATGCGGAGGATCATGGTTGACGTTGGTCAACAGGTTTGGGGCCGGTTGTGGTCACCGTTGTACGGATTTCTGGGAGGAAATCCGCTCGCGGCCATGCCATCGCTCCACTTCGCGACGTCCCTGATGGCGGCACACGTGCTCGCCGACGCCGATCCGGTCGCCGGCGCCGCGGGATGGGCCTACGCGGGCGCGCTCGGCTTCGCGCTCGTCTATCTCGGTGAGCACTATGTCGTGGACCTGGTCGCCGGTGCGGCCCTTGCCGAGGGCGTTCGCGCTGCCGGCCCGCGCGCGACCCCCGCCGTGTCCGCCGTGGTGCGCACGGTCCAGGCGCTCGAGCGCAGGGCGGCGTCGTGAAGGCCTTTCGACCGGAGGACCCGCGTTCCGGCAGCGGCCCTGCGCGGCAGGACCCGGACCCGGCCGACGCCACGAACGGACTCCCCTACGAGGAGCCGGTGACCGAAGAGGTCGAGTCGCGCATGGTGTTCGACCGGTCGCGGCTGATCACCTACGCCCTGGTTGTGCTCGTGATCCTGGTCGCGCTCTACTTCGTGCTGCCGGAGCTCACCGGCCTCGAGGACTCGCTGCGCAAGATCGAGGACGCTGATCCGGTCTGGATCGCCGTCGCGCTCGGCCTCAACCTGTTGTCGTTCGCCTCCTACATCGCCCTCTTCCGCGGGATCCTCGGCGGCCGCTCGGTGTCCCCGCAGCTGCGCGACCGGATCGACTGGCGCACCTCGTACCAGGTCACGTTCGCGGGACTGGCGGCCACAAGGCTGTTCTCGGCCGGCGGGGCAGGCGGGATCGCCCTCACCTACTGGGCCCTGCGCCGGGCCGGGATGGAAGCGCGGCAGGCGGCGAGCCGGATGGTGGCCTTCCTCGTGCTGCTCTACACGGTGTACCTGCTGGCGCTCGTGGTCTGCGGGATCTTCCTGCGGGTCGGGCTGTTCCCGGGCCCGAGCCCGGTCGGGATGACGATCGTGCCGGCCGCACTCGCGGGCGTCGCGCTGATCGTCCTGTTCCTGCTGTCGCTGATCCCGCTCGACCTCGATCGGATCGTGGCGCGCTGGGCGCAGGGACACCGGCGGGTACGGATGGCTCGGCGCATCGCGAGCGTGCCCGCCACGATCGCGGCAGGCACGCGCGAGGCCCTGTCGCTGCTGCGGCATCCCAGCAGCGGCGTGCTCGCGCTCGTTGGCGCGATCGGGTTCTGGGCCTCGAACATCGCCGTGCTGTGGGCGTGTTTCCACGCCTTCGGCGAGGACGTGCCGAACGCGGTCCTGGTGCAGGGCTTCTTCGTCGGCATGACCGCCAACCTGCTGCCGTTCTTCCCGGGTGGAGTGGGATCGGTGGACGCGGGAATGATCGCCGCCTTCCTGGCCTTCGGCGAGCCGAGCTCGACCGTGTTCGTGTCGGTGCTCGCCTACCGCGTGATTGCCTTCTGGCTGCCGATACCGCCCGGCATCTTCGCCTACGTCCAACTGCGACGCACGGTGGCCAGGTGGCGCGACGAGGAACATCCCGAGCCGGCGGCCGAGCGCACCGGGAGGGCCCCGGAGTCCGCGACCTAGACCAGGCTCGACAGCCGGGCCGGCTCGGCGGCTAAGCTAGCCGGGTCGCCGATGCGGAGCATGCGACGCTAAGCTTCATTAAGTGAAGTAACGATAGTCTCCAAAGAGTTCGCGGAGGAGCATTGGCAGACGAGAACGGCACAACATCCGCCGAAAGGGAGCAGGCGTACGAGATCATCGTCGTCGGGGCCGGCCCGGCCGGCCAGACTGCCGCTCTCTATGCCGGGCGCTCCCGGATCCCGACGCTGGTGCTCGAGCGAGGCATCCCGGGCGGGCAACTCTGGAACACCGCGGAGGTCGAGGACTACCCCGGGTTCGAGCACATCATGGGCCCGGACCTGGCGGACAGGCTGCAGAAGCACGCTGAGAAGTTCGGCGCCACCTTCGAGACCGGCGCCGAGGTCGTTTCGGTGTCCGCCGAGGGCGACGACCGCGTGGTGCGAACCGCCGACGGGCGCGAGTTTCGAGCTCCGGCGGTGATCATCACGGCGGGCGGCGAGGCGCGCAAGCTCGGTGTGCCGGGCGAGGACGAGCTTGCCGGAAAGGGCGTCTCCTACTGCGCGGTCTGCGACGGCGCGTTCTTCGAGGGCGCGGACATCGCGGTCGTGGGCGGCGGGGACTCCGCCGTGGAGGAGGGCACCTTCCTCACCCGGTATGGCCAGAAGGTGTCGGTGATCCACCGGCGGGACGCGTTCCGCGCCCAGCCGATCCTGGTCGAGCAGATGCGCGCGACCGGCAAGGTGGACGAGGTCCTGAACAGCGTCGTGGACGAGATCCACGGCACGGACGGCCGCGTGTCACACCTGACGGTGCGCAACGTGGAGACCGGCGAGCAGTCGCGACTACCGGTGACCGGGGTGTTCCCGTTCGTCGGGTTCACCCCGCACTCGGACATCTTCGACCCGGACCTGGCCGTCCAGATCGAGCTCGACGAGTCGGGGCACATCGTCACCGACCAGGCGATGCGCACCGCGGTGCCCGGCATCTTCGCCGCCGGAGACGTGCGGTCGCAGTTCGTGCGCCAGATCACCAACGCCGTCGGCGACGCCACGACCGCGGCGCTGGCCGCGCATCAGTACGTCGAGCACCTGAAGCACGAGCGCTCGAAGCAGACCGCTTAGAACAACCGGCTCACGCGGCCTGCCGGCCGCGCTCACCCTGATCAGGGTCCCTAAGGTAAATCGGGTTCGACAGGATCCAGGTGCGCTCGCGCCCGTGAGCGTCGCGATAGGCCTCGACCCGATAGACCCCCGGAACCTCGGCGCGGTGCTCGAGCGTGTCGCCATGGGCGGCGGCGACCTCCTCGCCGTCACGTAGCAGGCGCAATCGCGCAGGCAGCGGGGTGCGCACCCGCAGTGTCCATGACCCGGCCGCTGCTTCGTCACCCATCTCGAGCGCACCGTTTCCCTCCGCCCAGAAGCGAAAGCCGCGGGCCGGGGCAAGCGAGTCGACCGCGATGTACGCGTGTCCCGCGCGCAGCGCGCCGAACACCGCCGCCCGGTCTGCATCCACGTCGCGGGTGAGCGGGGCGGGCACCAGGAGGTGCGTCCGCAGGTGCCGGAAGGATCGCTTGTAGGCCATCAGCCGCAGCGGCACGCGCCCGCGCACACGTATGCCGACCTGATGCGCGTCGACGCCACCGAGCGCGACGCACCGGCGCCGCGCGCACAGGCGGTCCCACTCGTCCAGGTTGCGCTGGGGCGGATGGTCGAGAAACCGGCTCGGCGCCGCGATGAACGACAGCAGCTCCCGGATGCTGTTCACGCGTTCCGCGGAGTCCGTCACGAAGCTCCACAGCTCGATACCGGTGTATCCCTCCGCGTCGAGGTCGCCCCACGGCATTCCCGACCCGCCGCGCTTGAATCGCTCCGACCCCTTGGAGAACGGGTGGGCAAGGAAGCCGAAGCCGCCGCCGGCCTCGACGCGCGCGACGATCTGAGCCGGGGTCAGGTCGCGGTGGTCGATCGTCTCCCGGAGCCCGAACGCGAGGTAATGGTTCTGGCGGCGCGGCGAGACCTCGAATCCCGCCAGCAAGAGTGTTGGGCCGTACCAGCCCTCCTCGCCGTGGTCGGCCGCCGCGAGCGTGTCGTGGTCGGTGAGCAGCAGGTAGTCGAGCCCTGCAGCCTGGGCGGAGGCAGCGATCTCCGGGACCGTGCCGGTGCCGTCCGAGTACGTGGAGTGGCAATGGATCACTCCCGCCAGGTCATGGGCCAGAGGCGGTGCGGCCATGCCGGGCAGCGTATCCCTCGGGTGTCCCTGGGCTGACCGTAGGTTGACGCTTCGAGCCTGGTCACAAGCTGCGCATCGAGCTCGCGCAGGACGACGCGCGCTACCTCAAGCTCTCCGAGGTTGCCTCGACGATCACGATCAGCGGCGTGAAGCTGCGCATCCCCGTGCGGGAGCCGCAGCAGCCCGTGCGCGGGGACTACCGGAACTCCTTCGAGTTCTGCACAGCGGAGCGGGACTACCTGGGCGACGCGGCCTTCAAGGCCAAGTACAACAGCACGTACTGGGGCTTCGCGTTCGTGCGCTGCGTCTGGCAGAACTACTGACGCCTGCGGACTAAGATCCCTCCTCACGCGAACGAGGAGGTCTTCTGATGGCGACGGTTGAAGCTCCCGAGACCCTCGGGATCCGGCCCTTTGACGAGTTCGACGGCGTCTTCGACGTCTGGCCGCGGGGTGACCGGCCCGATGCGATCCGGGACGCCGCACGGCGGTTCCGCCGGCGCTTCGCGACTGACGAGAACCGTGTGCGCGCGGTGCAGACCGTGGACCTCGCGTCAGCGGCGTATCCCGTGTCGTTCGCCTTCCACGGCGCGGCCAAGACGCTCAACCCGTATATCAACATCCTGAACCGCCTCGTGATCGTGCAGTTCGAGGACTTCGAGGGGAATCTGAAGACCCTCGCCTGGGAGCCGACGATCGCGGAGGGCGCCGCCGAGGCCCCGTTCTACGACCAGCTGCTGAAGCGGTATGGCGAGTTCCTCTCCTACAAGGTGTTCGCGACCTTCTACAACACGGTCGAAGAGGCGGTCGCGAGGTGCGGCATCACCCCGGCCGACGTCGACTACGTGAGCTTCGACCACCTGCACGTGCAGGACCTGCGGCTGATCATGGGGACGACGCGGCCGGTGCTGGGCGAGTCCGAGCCGCGCAAGCCGTTCTTCCCGAACGCGAAGTTCCTGTTCCAGCGCAAGGAGGTCGACACCTTCCGCGCGCCGCATCCGACGCAGTGGGCGTGGTACGTGCCCGGTGGGATGGACGACATCATCGAAGACAACCTGGTGCTGCTCGATGGGGACGTCGAGCTCGGCAAGGGCGTCGCGATTGTGTGGACGCCGGGTCACACGGACGGCAATCACAGCCTCGCGATCAACACCGAAGACGGCGTGTGGGTCACGTCGGAGAACGGCGTCAGCGCCGACTCCTGGCATCCGCATCAGTCGAAGATCCCCGGCATCCGCAAGTACGCCGAGTTCTTCAACCGCGAGGTCGTGATGAACGCGAACACGCTCGAGGACTCGGTGGATCAGTACGACTCGATGGTCAAGGAGAAGGCGATCGCCGACCCGAACCGCCGCGACCCGCGGTGGCTGAACGTCTTCCCCTCCTCCGAGATGCCGAAGTGGCGGCGGCAGTGGCCCGTGCTGCCGACGTTCACCTACGGCGGGATCAACTACGGCTCGATCGAGAAGGCGGGCAGCAAAAACGGCGCCCGCCGCAACGGCGCAGCCTGATCTCTGCCGAGTGGGAAGAAAACCGGGCGCTCCCCCGTCTGGTGGTCGTATCAGCGACCAAACGGGGGACACAATGGGTTACCGCAACTAGAGACGAGACAGAGACACACACAGAATTGAGACAAAAGGGGCCGATCGGGCCCCTTTTTCGTTGCGCCAGGGTGGAGGTTAGGTTTGTAGAACCTATCCTCGGGATATATCATTCCGATAGATGGAGCTGTCCAAGACCTCGTACGTGATCCTCGGGATGCTCGAGCTCGGACGTCGCACCGGCTACGAGATCAAGTCGCTGGTCGACGTCTCGACGCGGTTCTTCTGGGCCGCCAGCTACGGGCAGATCTACCCGGAGCTGGCGCGCCTCGAGTCGCTCGGGCTGGTCACCGGCGAAGCGGACTCATCCAACGGGCGTCGCCGCAAGGCATATGACCTGACGCCCGCCGGCAAGCGGGCCCTGCACGACTGGCTCACCTCCGACGAGCCGCTGCACATCGAGCTGCGCCACGAGGGTGCGCTGAAGTTCTTCTTCTCCGACGCGCTCACCGCAGAGGAACAGCTCGAGCTGGTGCGTCGCACGCGCGACACGCACACGCGCATCGCGGAGCAGCTGCGTGCCATCGAACCCGCCGAGGCGGAGGAAAAGCCGCCGGCTCCGCTCCTGACGCTCGAGTTCGGGATCGCCTATCAGGAGTTTCTCGCGGATTGGTGTGCGCAGGCGGAAGAGCGCCTTGCCGCGGAACCACAAACCGGACGGTCGGCTCGCCGACCGTCCACCTTTTCTTGAGGGGGCAGTGATGTACAAGCTCATCGTCAGACGGATCGTGCGACGTACCTTCGCCGGCCTCAGCAAGGGCGAGTACGAGCCGATCGTGAAGCAGTTTCGTCCTGACTCGCGCTTCCTGTTCGCCGGCGAGCATGCGCTCGGAGGTGAGCGACGCGGTCAGGAGGCGGTGCGGGAGTGGTTCCAGGAGATGCAGCGACGCTTTCCCGGGATCCAGATCGTGCCGCAGGAGGTCGTCGTGAACGGGTGGCCGTGGAACACGGTGATCGCCACGCACCTGTCGATCAGCGCACCACGCCCCGGCGGTCGCGAGTACCGCAACGAGGGCATGCAGCTGCTGCGCCTGCGGTGGGGGCGGGTGGTCGAGGACCTGATCTTCGAGGACACGCTCGCGCTCGACGCCGAGCTGCGCCGCAGCGCGCATTCGGGCGAACGCGAGCCGGTCGCGGGCAACGCACGGTGAGCGTGCGGGGCAGGATCCTCAGGTGGCTCGGGCACCGGCGCTGGTTCGCCACCGCCGGGAGGCGCTTCGGCGCACCCCTCGATCGAGCTCTGTATCGCGTCACGCGCGGGAGGGTGACGTCCACCGCCGGCGTCGCCCCGCTGATCCTGCTGACCACGACGGGCCGCCGCACGGGGCGCCCACGCACCACCCCGGTCATGTACGTACGGGATGGCGACCGCTTCGTGGTCAGCAGCGAGAACTTCGGCCAGGAGCGCGCCGCCGCATGGCCGCTGAACCTGCTCGCCGACCCGTGCGCGACCGTGCAGATCGGCGCCGAAACGGTCGCCTGCCGCGCCCGCCTGCTGGACGACTCGGAGGCGGACCGCTACTGGCCGCGCCTCGTCGAGGTCTGGCCGGCGCACGAGACGTATCGGTCGCGCAGCGGCAAACGTCACACTTTCGTGCTGGAACCGCGCCCGCTTTCGTGACGGGCAGGCGCAATGGCATGCTCTTCCCTACCTAAACTCGTAGGGGTGCGGAGCCGGGAAGACGGGCAGGCGACGGTCGAGTGGAGCGCGCTGGGGCTCCTGCTGGCGCTGCTGTTCGCCACGGCCGGGTTTGCGGTGGCGCGCACTGACGCCTGGGGCTTCGGCGACGGCATCGTGCACGCGATCACGTGTGCGGTGCAGGGCGGATGCAATGAGGGCGATGCCCTCGACCTCGCGTACGGCGACGATGTCGCCGCGCTGGTGCGCCGTTACTCCCCGAACGTCGTGTACGACCGCGGCAGCGCCGCGCTGCCGATCGACTTCCGGCGCTGTCGCAAGACCGAGTGCTCGGACGGGTCCGACGATCCGGCTGAGATCGACCGCTCGCGTGCGGGGCTGCCCGTCACCGCCTTCACGCGCGTGGTCGACCGCCGCAGTGCCGGCGGCCCGCTCTACCTCCAGTATTGGTTCTACTACCCCGAGAGCTTCAGCGCCGGCATCGGGCGGCTGTTCGGCAGCTCCTGGCCCGGTTACCACCCCGATGACTGGGAGGGCTACCAGGTGCGGGTCCCCTCCGGAGGCGGCGTGTCGGCACGTGCCACGGCGCACGGGGGCTACGGCGCGGGGTGGGGCCCCTGGACGGGATGGCTGCATGTCCTGGGTGGCAGCCACGCGGGTCGCCTCGCGGACCGCAGCGCGGGGCAGCGGAGCACCACCGCGTCGAGGATCCAGCTGGTGCCTCTGGAGCGGCTCGAGACCGCCGGCCGCTACGGCTTCGAGGTGCCGCCGCCGTGGGACAAGGACGTGTACCGCGTGCCAGAGTCGTCGGGCTCCTGAGCGAAACGCGGCCCCCGGCTGGGCGGCTTGCGCCGAGGCTATCCGCCCAGGTCTCCGACCGCCTCCTCGAACTGACCCATCAGCCGGCCGATGGCCGCACCCGTATAGGCGTCCACTACGCCCGTTCGTTGGACGATCATCGCGGCCCGTGTCTGGAGCCGCTCGAACTCCGGGCTGCGCTGAATCTCGTCGAGCTTCTCGCGCTCCCCGCGCAGCAGGATAAAACCGCCGAGGTCGCCGCCGTGTGGCGCCAGAAACCACGCGTCGACGCTTTCGATCTTCCCGTCCTTTTGGAGCTGCCCGTAGTACTGAAGAGACTCGTTGAAGACCTCGACCGCCTTACGTTCGCGGCCGCTCACGCCTTCGCCCCACCCGATGAACAGCGCATCGTCTGCCATTTCGTCCCCTTCCTCGTAGCGTGCGACTGACCCTAGCGTTGCGCGCCGGCACGCGCAATGAGTCGCGGGATCGTCGGCTGGGATCGGCGAACGCCGAATCAAACGGGGAAGAATCTTTGGGATTCAGCTCACGGTCGCTGCAAGGGCGCCGGGCGCCAGGCACTACCCGTATCCGAGCTCCGCTAGCCGCTGCTCGTCCATCCCGAAGAAGTGGCCCACCTCGTGCAGGACGGTGCGCCGTACCTCTTCGACGTTCGGGTTCGCGTCCCGGAAGATCACGATGCGCTGCATCCCGCCAACGGGGTCGTAGATCCCCATCAGGCCGTCGGGATGCCGGTCCTCGACGACCACCGCCAGCTCTCCCAGCTGCGACGCGAACTCGTGTGGCAGCGCATCGAGCGCGTCCTGCACCGCGGCGCGCACCTGCTCGTCTGTGAGTGACCCCTGCACGGATGGAAAGCGTAGAGCCATATATCGTGCGGGCCGTGAGTGCCCTGCGCGAGCGCCTGTCGGCGGCGATGGACGGCCGGCTGCCCGGCATGTTCGGCGTGGAGATCCTGCGCATCGAGCACGGAGAGACCGAGACGCGCCTCGCCCTCAAGGAAGAGCACCTGGCTCCGAACGACTTCCTCCATGCAGGTACGGTCATCACCCTCGCGGACACGAGCTGCGGCATGGGATGCCTGGCCTCGCTGCCGGATGGCGCCGTGGGGTTCACGACCATCGAGCTGAAGACCAACTTCCTCGCGACGGCCCGCGAGGGCGCGCTGCGGTGCAGGGCGCGACTCGTGCACGGTGGCGGGCGCACCCAGGTCTGGGACGCCACGGTCATGCGCGAGGGGGACGAGCGCGCGATCGCTCTCTTTCGCTGCACGCAGTTCCTGCTCCCGGCCGAGGACGCTCGCACCGAGCGCCAGCAACAGCAGGTCCAACGAATGAAGGAGGGGAAGTGACCGCACCCAGAAGCGCGGCGGCGAGCCCGACCATGGCGCTGCGCCGCAAGCGCGAGGCGACCGTGCGCGAGCACATGGAGTCCGAGAACCAACACGACTTCGACACCACCATGGCCACGTTTCACCATCCCCGCTACGAGATCATCGCCACGGGGGACGTCCACGACGGGGAGGGGGAGGTGGCGCGCTACTTCGAGGAGACGCGAGCGGCGTTCCCCGACCAGCGCAACGAGCTGATCGAGCTGCGCCACTCCGACGACGCGGTGGTCGTCGAGTTCGACCTCAAGGGGACGCACCTCGGGTCGCTGCGAGGGCTCCCGCCCACCGGCCGGGAGTTCACCTGCCGGATGGTCGCCCTGTTCCTGTTCGACGACGACCGGCTGGTCGGCGAGCGGGTGTACTTCGACTCCGCCACGATCCAGCGCCAGCTCGGCATCGCACACGACCCGCTGACGCTCAAGGGCCGCGTCGCGCCGCTCGTCAACCACCCGCTCACCATCGGCCGCGCCGCGGTGCGGTCGGTGATCGGCCGCTAGCCGCGGCGCAACTTTCCGCGCACGTTCGACTGGACATTCGTACGATGGGTCCACTGCTTCTCCCGCAGTGGATTCGTACCTCCCTATGGACCTCGTAAAGCGACAGCCCCTGTCGGTGCTGGCGGCATCCTTCGTCGCCTTCCTGCTGACCCTCGCGCTCCTTCCCGGAGACGCCTCCGCACGGCATCTCCGGTGCGGCGACCGCGTGACCGAGGACGTGCGCCTCGACTCCGACCTGCGCGATTGCCCAGGCGTGGGCCTGGCGATCGACGCTGATGGGGTCACGATCGATCTCGGCGGGCACACGATCGACGGCACCGGACGTGGTACCGGCATCGTCAACGGCTACGGCGGCGACGGACATCGTGGCGCGCTGGTCCGCAACGGCACCGTGGCCGGCTTCAAGGTCGGCGTGCGCGGCGGCGGCCGAGGCTTCGAGCTGCGGCGCCTGAAGGTGACAAGGAACGCCACCGGGGGCGTGGTCCTGCGCGGGTCGCAATGCGCGGTCGTGCGCAGCACGATCACCGACAACGGCTACGGTCACGGGATCTCCGTCGTCTCGGCGAACGGCTGCCGGATCGACTCGAACCGCGTCTCGCGTCATCTCGGGGCGGGGATCATCGCCTCCCGCTCCACGGACGTGACGATCGAGGACAACCGGGTTGGCGCCAGCCGGCGCGCGGGCATCATGCTGGCGGGCACCAGCGAGTCCACGGTCGAGCGCAACATGGCATCCGACAGCGAGGTCGGGATCTCGCTGTTCGACGGCTCCAACACCAACCTTGTGAGGCGCAATTCGGCGACGATGAACGTCACCGGCATCGCCCTCGCGTTCGGCGGGACGGGCAATCGCATCGAGCAAAACACGGTCTCGGCGAGCAAGGGGGCCGCAATCAGGCTCGCCGAGACCGGCTCGGGCAACCTCGTGCTCCGCAACCTGGTGACGCTCAGCACCGAGGAGGGCATCCGCGTGATCGACAGCGCCGCGCTGCGCGTCGAGAGCAACGCCGTGTACGACAACCGCGGCGACGGAATCTTCATCGACGAGCAGGACACCGCGGGCTCCGTCATCCGGGGCAACACGACGAACCACAACGGCGACGACGGCATCGACGCCGACAGCGGACCGCTCACCATCGAGGACAACATCGCGGAGCGCAACGCCGACCTCGGCATCGAGGCCGCGGCGGGCGTCACCGACGGCGGCGGCAACAAGGCAGTGACGAACGGCAACGTCGCGCAGTGCGCCGGCGTGGAGTGCTTCTAATGGGCTGGAAGAACCGGTACTAGTCCTCGTAGGTGAAGAACCCGCGGCCGGTTGCCTCGCCGATGGCGCCCTCGGCGACCATCCGGCGCAGTAGCGGCGCCGCTCGGTAACGCTCCTCCTTCAGCTCCTCGTAGAGCGAGTCCAGCGTCGACAGGACGTGGTCGATCTCGATCTCGTCGGCCCACTCGAGCGGTCCGCGTGGATAGTTGTAGCCGGCCCGCATGGCGACGTCGACGTCCTCGGGGGAGCCGACGCCTTCCGACACGGCGAAGGCCGCCTCGTTGACGAGCTGGCACACGATCCGCCCCAGGACGAGGCCCGGGGCGTCGCCGACCCACTCGACGTGCTTGCCGAGGGAGCGAAA
This sequence comes from Solirubrobacterales bacterium, assembly GCA_038203635.1. Taxonomy (GTDB): domain Bacteria; phylum Actinomycetota; class Thermoleophilia; order Solirubrobacterales; family JBBDJG01; genus DASRIA01. The sequence continues at coordinate 15,727 of JBBRDT010000027.1, read as the reverse complement.
GAACTCTTCGGCCCGGCCTGCGTCACGCTCGCTCGTCTCCGACGAGCGCGTCATCTCGACGAGCCGCGACTCGGTCAGGGGAGGCAGCGCGTGAAAGCCGACCGCTCCACCCCGGGTGTCCAGCTCGGCCAGGCTGCCGTCGACGCACAGGGCGAGGACAAGCGTCTCCGGGTCGTCGATCGTGGGCTCGGCCTCGAGCGGCGAGCGGCCCGTGACGGCGTCGATCAGGATCCCCGGCGCGTCACCGTTGATCTGCTCGATGTCGAGCACCTCGTAGCCGGCCTCCGCCGAGGCGTCGCGCAGGTCGTCGGCGAGACGACCCTCGCCTGCGACCACCACCACGCCGGTCGCGCCGCCCGCCGTGGGTGGTTCGGGGTCGTCCGGACGGTAGGCGTCACCGGAGTAGTCGTAGTAGCCGCGGCCCGCCTTGCGGCCGAAACGCCCCGCCTGCACCATCCGGTCCTGGATCATGCTCGGGCGCCAGCGCGGCTCGTGGAAGCTCTGCTCCCAGAACGACTTCGTGACCTTGAGGCCGACGTCGATCCCCACGAGGTCCGCGAGCTCGAACGGGCCCATCCGAAAGCCGCCGCCCATGCGCACGACGCGGTCGATGGTGGTGTGATCGGCGACTTTCTCGGCGAGCAGCTTGAGGGCCTCCATGCCGAACGGCCGGGCGCAGCGGTTGGCCAGGAAGCCCGGGCCGTCGCGCGCGACGATCACGCGCTTGCCCATGCGCTCGCCCACCGCCCGGGCGGTCTCCACCGCCTCCGGAGACGACTCGGATCCGGCGACCACCTCGAGCAGCTCCATCAGCGCCGGAGGGTTGAAGAAGTGCATCCCGACCACGCGGCCCGGGTCGCGGGCCGCGGTCGCGAGCCCGGTCACGGGGAGGGAGGAGGTGTTGGTGGCAAGCACCACCTGCGGCCCGCACACCTCCGAGAGCTGCGCGAACAGGGAGCGCTTCAGCTCGATGTCCTCCGGCGCCGCCTCGATCACGAGGTCGCAGGCGGCGAGGTCCTCGATGTGCTCGGCGCGGTGGACGCGCTGTAGGGCAAGCTCCGAATCGCCCCCGGTCCAGCGCCCGCGCGTCACGCCCTTCTCCAGGCCGACGCGGATGATCTCCAGCCCGCGGTCGAGCGCCTCGGGAAAAGGGTCGTGCAGGTGGGTCTCGTAACCGGCCAGCGCTGCGACCTGGGCGATGCCCGCACCCATGGTGCCGGCACCGACCACGCCGACGCGGCGCACCTCCGCCGCGTTCACCTCCCGCGGAACTGCGGCCGGCGCTTCTCCAGGAACGCCTGCATGCCCTCCACGCGGTCCTCGGTGGCCATCGCGAGCTCGTAGAGGCGGCGTTCGTGGGCGAGGCCCGCCGTCAGCGTCATCTCGTCGGCCGCCAGCACCGCCTGCTTGGCGAGCTTGACCGCGAGCGGCGGGCGTCGCGAGACGACTCCCGCAAGCTCGAGCGCATCGCCGAACCAGTCCTTCCTTGACGACACCTTGTTGACGAAACCGAGGCGGACCCCCTCCATGGCGTCGATGCGGCGCCCGGAGAGCACGAGCTCCATCGTGCGCTGCTTGCCGATCACGCGGGCCAGGCGTTGCGTCCCGCCGCCGCCCGGGATGATCCCGAGCGTGATCTCGGGCTGGCCGAACTCCGCGGTCTCGGACGCGACGATCATGTCGCACAGGAGCGCCAGCTCGCAGCCGCCGCCGAGGGCGAAGCCCGACACCGCCGCGACGAGCGGTGTGCGGCAGTCGGCGACGCGCTGCCAGAACGGCATCGTGGACGCCTCCAGCACCTCCTGGAAGGTGCGCTCGGCCATCGCCGTGATGTCGGCGCCCGCCGCGAACACCTCGTCGGTCCCGGCGATCACGATGCAGCGCACGGTCTCATCCGCGTCGAGCTCGCCGATCGCAGCCGCAAGCTGCTCCATCACGGCCGGGGAGAGAGCGTTGCGCCGCTCTGGCCGGTTCATCCGCACGACTCCGACGGCCTCGTAGCGTTCGACGGCGACATCCCTGCCGACTGCCGACTGCGAACTGCCGACTTCCATCCTTACTCCGGAATCAGTGCGTTGATGCCGGTCGCGTGCCGGCCGATGATCAGCTTTTGTATCTGCGACGTGCCCTCGTACAACGTGGTGACGCGCGCGTCCCGCATGTACCGCTCGACCGGGTACTCGTCGATGTAGCCGTACCCGCCGTGCACCTGGATCGCGTTGTTCGCGCAACGGACCGCCGCCTCTGTCGCGTAGAACTTGGCGATCGAGGTCTCGAGCGTGTTGGGCCGCTTCTGGTCCTTCAGGTGGCCGGCCCGCCACACCAGCAGCCGCGCGGCCTCGGCGTCCACCACCATCTCCGCGATCAGCTCCTGCACGAGCTGGAAGCTCGCGATCGGGCGGTTGAACTGCTGCCGTTCCTTCGAATACTTGACCGACTCGTTCACGCAGCCCTGGCAGATCCCGACGCAGCCGGCCGCCACGCTGTAGCGCCCGCGATCGAGCGCCGACATCGCGATCTTGAAGCCGTCGCCGACTTCGCCCAGCATCGCGTCGTCGTCCACCTCGACTCCGTCGAGCGCCAGCTCCGCCGTGTCGGACGCACGCAGGCCGAGCTTGCCGTGGATCTCCTGGGACGAGAAGCCCGGGCGGTCGGTGGGGACCAGGAAGCACGCGACCCCGCGGTGCTTCTTGGCCGGGTCCGTCTGGGCGAAGATCATCGCCACCTTCGCGTTGTTGCCGAGCGAGATGAACATCTTGGAGCCGGAGATCGACCAGCCTCCGTTCTTCTTCGTGGCCCGCGTCGCAACGGAGGCCGCGTCCGACCCTGTGCCCGGCTCGGTCAACCCGAAGCACCCGAGCCACTCGCCCGAGCAGAGCTTGGGCAGGATCTCGCGCTTCTGCTCCTCGGTGCCCCATTGCTCGATCGATCCCGCGACGAGCGATGTCTGCACGGACACGACGGTCCGCGCGGAGGAGTCACCGCGGCCGATCTCCTCCACGATCAACCCATATGAGATGTAGTCGAGGCTGCGGCCACCGTACTCCTCGGCGACCGGCGCCCCCAGGTAGCCCATCTCGGCGATGCGCTTCACGAGATCCAGGTCGAAGCGCTCGGCCCGGTCGTTCTCCCGCGCCCGCGGGATGATCTCGCGGTCGGAGAACTCCCGCGCCGTCTCCTGGATCAGGCGCTGCTCGTCGGTGAGGTCGAGGTTCATCCGCCCTCGAGGCTGATGGCGTCCGTGATCTCGGCCTGGATGTGCTCGGCCAGCAGGTCTGCCACCTTCTGCGTCACCGGTCCCGGGCAGTTGAACTCGAGCCCGTCGAGCGACGCGACGCCCTGCACCTCGCGCAGCGACGACGCGAGGAACAACTCTGCCCCGCCCAGCAGGTCGTTCATGTGGCAGTTGGCGTCCTCGGTCACCGGGACCAGGCGCATGATGCGCTCGCGCGTGATCGATGCGAGCACGCCGGTTTCGAGTTCGGGCGTGTGCAGGTTGCCCTCCCCGTCGACCCAGAAGAGGGTGGAGGTCGGTGCCTCGAGGATGGTGCCGTCGGGCTCGATCAGCAGGGCCTCGTCGGCGCCGTCGCGCTGCGCCAGGCGGGTCGCGCGCATGTTCCCGCCGTAGGACAGCGTCTTCAGCTGGTTGAGCACGATCGTCGGCTGATAGCGCACGCCGGAGAGCCGCAGTCCATGGCCGAACGGCGGCAGCGGCTCGATGATCGCGATGCGCCGCCCGCCGCGCGTGAGGACGAGCCGCAGCGCGGCGTCGTGCTTGCCGTGCGCGGCGATCAGCGCATCGATCTCGCGCTCGAACGCGGGACGGTCGTAGCCCAGGAAGATGCCGGCGGCGGAACGGTCGAGCCGGTCGAGGTGATCCGTCATGCCGAACGGCCGGCCGCCATAGAGCTTCAGCATCTCGAAGGCGCCGTCTCCCCGCAGGAATCCGTCGTCGGTGATCGACACCGTCGCCTCGGCCACGGGCCCGATGCGCCCGTCGACCGAACACGGCAGGGGCATGCCTTCTGTGGAGGTATCCGCCATCAGCGGGCTAGCTTATTCCACCCGCCGCAGCGGCCTGCGCGTGGTCGTAGTACGTGTCCAACCGGATCATGCGATCGCCGCTGAACACGTACACCCAGCCCACCTTCTGTTCCAGCTCGACCCCGCTGCCCCGTCCACGGGCGTTTACCCAGCCGAGCACGACGACGAGGTCTCCACGCTCGTGAACCTCGTCCATGACGATCTCCCAGGTCTCGAAGTTCTCGTCCAGGGCCGCCAGCCACTGCCGCGCGCCCTCGTGTCCGCGGAAGGGCTCTCCCTGGAATGCGTCGCCGATGTTCGTTCGGATCTCGACGGCCGGATGGATCTCGTCCAGCGGCACCGAACGGTCGCCGCTGTTCCAGCGCTCCATCGCGCGCCGGACGCGGACAGCGTTACCGCCGCGGGTCATTCCGCGAATCTTCGTGACGCGTTGCGCAACTCACACCCAGCGAGAATGTACGTGACGCCGGGTATCGGCCGACGACTAGGTGGGCAAGGCGTCGTATTCGGGCTCGGGGGTTGATGGATGCGCTCCAGCTCGGACGGGCGCGTCGGCGAGCGTTCACACGATCGCCACATCGGCAATACAAGGGACCTCTAGCATGCGCCGCTGACGTGGGAGGGCAAGCCGTGGCCGATCAAGCCGCATACCGCGAGCGCAAGGCCGAGCGCCCGCGGCGCTTAACCGATCCGGAGGCGCTTTACCAGGAGCTTCGGCGCCTCCGCGATGAAGTCGCGGCCGAGGCCGACCGCCAGCTCGAGTCCTGGCGCCCGTTGATCCACCGCCACGCGTTCCTGCCGAGCGCCGCCAACCTCGCCGCTTACCTCGCGCTTCGCCGGCGCGATCTTCGTTCCATCCAGCTCGCCCTCATGCCCCTCGGCCTCTCGTCACTCGGCCGCTGCGAGTCGCGAGTGCTCGAGAACCTCGACGCCGTGATCGAGGCCCTTGGAGCGATCACGGGTGCCCCGGCTGACACCGCGCAGCGCAGTGCGCGGCGCTTCTTTCGTGGCACGCAGCTGCTCGAGCAGCAAACGGAGCTGGTGTTCGGTCCGACGCCGGCAAACCGGCAGGTGCGGATCATGGTGACGCTTGACACTCTCGCCGGGACGGACCGGGACGCTGTCGACGCCCTTGTTCGGAGCGGCATGGACGTCGCTCGAGTCAATTCCGCCCACGGGGACCCCGAGGTCTGGCGGGCGATCGCCGCGAACGTTCGCTCGGCGGCGAAGGCGGCGGGGCGCCCGTGCCGGTTGGCCTTCGACCTGACCGGGCCCCGCGTTCGCACCGGGCGCACCTCTGCGAGCGACGAGAGGCTGAAGATCGGTGATCGGTTCCTGCTGCTCGCTCGCGCCCGGGACCATCCCGGAACCGGGCACTGGGCGGAGTGCTCGCTGCCCGAACTGCTGACAGAGCTGAAGCCGGGAATGACTGTCTGGATCGACGAGGGCAAGCTTGGAGCCGAGGTCGTAGAAACGAGCGCGGAACGGGCGCTGCTGACCGTGACGCACTCACCTCCGAAAGGCGCGCGGCTCCAGGACGACAAGGCGATCAACCTGCCCGAGCTGGAGCTCGCGCTGGACCCTCTGACCGAGAAGGACCTTGCCGACCTCGACGTCGCGGTGGAGATCGCCGACATCCTGGGCTACTCCTTCGTGCAGCGCCGTGGCGATATCGAGCGTCTCCAAGCGGAGCTGGTGTCTCGAGGACGACCCGATCTCCCGCTGATCGCAAAGATCGAGACGCGCGCCGCTGTCGAGCGACTTCCCGAGCTGATCGTGCAGACGGCCGGCTCGCAGCCACTTGCGGCCATGATCGCTCGCGGCGATCTCGCGGTGGAGATCGGCTACAGCAGGCTCGCTGAGATTCAGGAGGAGCTGCTCTGGCTCTGCGAGGCGGCGCACGTCCCGGTCGTCTGGGCGACCCAGGTGCTCAACACGTTCGTCCACAAGGGAACCCACGCGCGGGGGGAGCTCACGGACGCAGCCATGGCTGAGCGGGCGGAGTGCGTGATGCTGAATAAGGGACCCTTCGCGGTGGAAGCTGTCAGGCTGCTCGAGGACGTCCTCGAGCGTATGGAAGGGCACCAGTCCAAGAAGACTTCGCGGCTTCGCGCACTTCGCTCTTGGGGGTGACGCCGATGACGCGATCTGCTCTGCTTGGAGCGCCTTGGCTTCGGCCCCCGGCCAGCCAGCAGCTCGCGAGGTGATCATGCGAATGTGCCGGCTTGCTCCGGCGCCTTGCCTCACTCGAGCATGTCCGGTACCAGCGAGCGTGCCGAGCGGGCGTGTCCAGGCGAAGCAGCCTGGCGCCCAGGCCGGCTCCGTGCGTGCCTATCGAACCTCGTGGAGGCCCTCCGGCTTGGTGGTCTTCGCGTTCGGCGGCCGCAGCAGCAGATCGAGCCCGCGCAACAGCGCCGTCGCGCACTGCGCCGTCAGGTCGCCGTGCGGCGCAGCGTCAGGGCGCCGAGGATGACCGCGACAACGGCCGCGCCCAGGACGAACGCAAAGTCTCCGCGCACCGCAGCCGCCCCAATGCCCTCGCCCTGCTGGGTGATGCGCTGAAGACCGTCGAAGGCGTACTTCAGGGGCATGAGGTCGGCGACCGTCTCGAGTGCGCGCGGAAGCTCGCTGGTGGGCACGATCAATCCCGCCAGCAGGAACTGCGGCAGGACGATGACCGGCATGAACTGCACGGCCTGGAACTCCGTGTTCGCGAACGCGCTGGCCAGCAATCCGAGGGCCACGCCGAGCGCTGCCTCGATCATCGTGAGCGTCACTGCCAGGGGAAGCGAGCCGCGATTGGGGACGTCGAGGATCCCGAAAGCGAGCGTCGCGACGAGGACGACCTGGACGAGCGCGACGGCGGTGAACGTGATTGCGTACCCAGCGATCAGGTCAGCCTTCCCGATCGGCGACGCCATCAGGCGCTCGAGCGTGCCGTTGCTGCGCTCCCTCTGCATGGTGATTGAGCTGACGAGAAACATCATCGTGAAGGGGAAGAGGCCCATGAGCAGCGGTCCGATGCGGTCGAATGTCGCGGCCTGGTTGTCGTAGATGAAGTAGGTCAGAAGGAGGAGCCCGAGCGGCACGCCGAAGAGCAAAGCGATCGTGCGCGGGTCATTTCGAAGCTGCTCGCCCGTCCGGCGCGCGACGGCCAGTGTGAAGCGCGGTCTCATCGAGGCGCCTGGCCGGCAAGGGTCAGGAAGGCGTCCTCCATCTTCACGGTTCCCGTTTGCTCGAGCAGGTCCCGGGGGGACCCGTTCGCGAGGACTTGACCGTCTCTCAGCAGCAGAATCCGGTCGCAACGCTCCGCCTCATCCATCACGTGACTGGAGACCACCAACGTCGCGCCCTCACTCGCCCAGCGGTGGAAGGTGTCCCAGAACTCCTTGCGCAGCACAGGGTCGAGTCCCACCGTCGGCTCGTCAAGCATCATCACGGTGGGGCGGCCGATGATCGCGCAGCCTAGCGATACACGGCGTTGCTGGCCCCCCGACAGCCGCGAGACCAAACGGCGCTCGAGCCCGTCGAGACGCATCGTGCCGACGACCTCTCGCACCCTTGTCCCTGGTGCTTCGAAGACGGCGGCAAAGAATCGTAGGTTCTCGATCACGGACAGGTCCGGATAGATCGCTCCGGCCTGCGCCATGTATCCGAGGCGGCCCCTGATTGGGGCTGACCCTGCCCGCGCGCCGAGCACGGCGACCTCTCCCTGGTAGCGCTGAAGGCCCATGAGGCTTCGGATCAGGGTCGTCTTCCCGGCTCCGCTCGGGCCGAGTAACCCGTAGATCGCGCCCGCCTCGATCTGTAGATCGATGCCGCGCAGGACCTCGATCTCGCCGCGTACGACTCGCAGTCGAGTGACCTCGATCACGGTTTCGGACACGGCGCCGAGGTTACAGCCGTACGCGCCCGATCATCGACAACTGGGGGCCGCTTTTCGAGCGCTGCGGTCTAAGGCGCCGGCGGCCTCGCGCGGGGAGGCTTGCCACGACAAGGCCGAGAGCTCAGTGCTGGAAGCGCTGCACAAGAGCGTCGGAGCCGGGAAACACCTCCGCTTCATGGCCGTCATGCACATCGATCCCTGAGCCGTGCTGGGTTTCGCGGAGAGCGGTTTAGGCGTGATTCCGGGTTCCGCGGCCGAGGTCCTCGCGCGGGTCACCGACATAGGCGTCGACCTGCTCGTGGTCGGCTCCCGCGGCTACGGGCCGCTGCGGCGGGTGCTCCTTGGTGGCGTCTCGACCGCGCTCGCTCGTTCGGCGCCGTGCCCGCTACTGGTCGTACCGCGTCCGGAGCGGGTCGAGACTGAGTTGCTCATTGGCGGAGATCGCGTCGGTTCAGACCCAGCACGGCGACGGCCGCGAGCGCGCCAGTGAGTCCCGCCAGAAGTGCCCAACTCGCCCACGGCGCCCCGTCGCGCAGCGGGTCGGTAGCGATCGCCTGGTAGAAGGGGGAGAGGGGGCGGAGCGGATCGAGCCAGTCGATCGCTCGCCCGAGCCCGTCGAGCATCCACGCCGCCACCGCCAGCGTCGTAGCGGCGCCGATTGCCCGGGCACGCCCCGGCATCACGGCTCCCGACGTGAGAGCCAAGGCTCCGAAGAGCATGGCGAGCAAGGCGTTGCTGCCGCAGGCAGCGAGCAGGTCATCGAGCCCGATCTTCAGGTCGACGAGCGCCGAGGCCACGGCGACCGTGGCGAACAAGACCGCAGACAAGAAGATCACGAGAACGGCTGTCGCAACGAAGCGCTGCAGGACGAAGTCGCTCCGCCGCAACGGATGCGCGAGCAGGAGGTCGAGCGTGCCCCGCTCCTCCTCTCCGGCGACGGCGCCGGCACCGGCACCAATCGCAAAGATCAGGAGGATGAGAGGCGCCGCCATCGCGAACACCTGGCTGTTCAGGTAGCCGGGGCCGGAGGTGATGTCGATCTCGCCGCCGACAAACAGGCCGCGAAGCCCTTCCGGAAGGTCCTTCGCGTAGTCGGAAAGGCCCGCCGAGCCCTTGACCGAGGGGTAGAAGGCGACCGTCAGGCCGATCAGCCCGATGACGCCGAGCGACCACCAGATGAGTGACCGCCGCCGCTCTCGCAGCGTCTCGGCGATGACCTCAGTCCCCATGCGTCCGCCCGTAGTAGGCGAGGAAGATCTCCTCGAGCTCGGGCTCCTTGCTGGTCAGCGTCTGGACCGGGTAGCGGGCGAGCTCCTTGATCAGGGCGTCCATCGGCCCCTGGACGTGCAGCCGAACGACGCCGTCGGCGACCGCGACGTCCCGTACGCCCTCGACCCGGTCGAGAGCGTCAACCGACACGGCGCCGGCGAAGCGGACCTCGACCCTTCGGAGCGCCCGATGCCGCAGCGTCGAGACCTCCTCGACCGCGATCAGCCGGCCGTCCCGGATGATCCCGACGCGGTGGGCCACGTGAGCGACCTGGTCTAGCTCGTGGGAGGAGAGGAAGACCGTGCGCCCCGCCGTTGCGCTCTCGCGGATCAGCTCGAGCACGTCCTGCTGTCGCAGCGGGTCGAGGCCGCTCGTCGGCTCGTCGAGGATCAGCAGCTCGGGATCGTGCATAAACGCGGCGACGACGCCGACCTTCTGCTTGTTGCCCTTCGACAGGTCGCCGATCCGCTGCTTCGAGCTCGAGGCCGATCCTGCCGGCGAGCTGCTCGATCGCGCCGGTCTCCCGGATTCCGCGAATCCGTCCCAGGTGGGAGAGGAACTGACGAGCCGTCCGGTGCTCGGGCAGGCTCAGCTCGCCGGGCAGGTAGGAGGACCGGCGCCTGATCTCGAGGCTGTCTCGCCGCGTGTCGAGGCCGAGCACCAAGGCCTTGCCACGGGTGGGCCGGATCAGGTCCAGGAGCAGGCGGATGGTCGTCGTCTTGCCGGCCCCGTTCGGGCCCAGAAACCCGAAGACCTCACCGGCTTGGACCTCCAGGCCGAGATCCTCGATGCCACGGCTCTCCCCGTAGTACTTAGTGAGCCCTGTCGTCGCGATCGCTGCGGTCATCTGTTTCTCACGGGGACTGCGCCGACGCAAGGGTCAGACGGTCGAGGAGCGTCACCTCGGCGGCCGGGAAGCTCGTTCTAGGCGCGAGCTCCTCCCAGCCTAGTCGGCGAGCGCTCCCGCCATGCCCTTCAGCCCCACGTCCATGAGCTGCCAGGCGGCCCCCGCGTGGAACGGCTCGCCGGCGCTGAACCGCATCGGAAGGTAGAAGCCGAGCATCTTCTTGCCGATCCGCCAGAGTGGCCGACTGATGAAGGAACTTCGCGATCTCGAAGAGGTGTCCCGCGCCGAGCCGCCCTAGGTAGAGGTTCACGTACCCCGGGCCCCCGCCTTCCAGACTCGGTATCAGCCACCGGTTGACCAGCAGCAGGTCGTTTAGGGCCATCGAACAGATCGTGACCCAACGAGCAAGGGCGTCGTCGACCGGGAAGAGGTCGCCGACCCTGAAGCGGATCCCAACTCGCTCGCCCACCTCACCAACGAACCCTAGGCGGCTGGTCGGCGTACCGCGCGGCGGCGCGAGCCTAGCGACCGGTGCTCGCGTTGAAGGCGCCCGGACGCAGGGCCGCGAGTATTGCTCGGACTACGCTCCTCCCCGGGCCAGTCTAGGCATGGAGGTCCGGTTCAGGCTCGGATTCGGCATGGGATCGGGCGAAACAAATATTGAATGGACAAGGCGTCGTACTAATTCGGCCGCCCGCGCTGTCGCTTTCACGCGGTTGGGGAAGCCTCGGGCGCGTCCGCGACGGCCTCGTTCGGAGTGTCGCTTTCATGGGTAAGGAGCACTCTCGTCCGGTCGCACTGGACGTGCTTCTGCTTGGCGCCGGTAGCAGTCGTATCAGCCGGCGCTGCCGCCGCTACTGCTTCCCACCAAAGCAGAAGCTCGGGAGACGTTTGGCGGACGTCTCGAGAGTGCCCCTCCCGTCGAAGAGCGGTAGCGATCGCCCTCGAGGCCGACCGGCGGCTCAGTGCAGCGGCTGCCAGTCGGGGTTGGAGAGCGCCTCGTCGGCTCTCGAGCCGACTGGCTTAGTGGTGGCCACCTGGCGTTGGCGGCCTCCGCGCGCCGGCATCACACGGATGCCTCTTCCGCGTACGAACGCAATGCGCCCGTCGGGCGACCAAGCGGGCTCACCGCCGCGACCGAGACGCCTGCGGCCGGTCCCACTCGCGGATATCGAGTAGACAAACCCTCTTCGACTGAAGGCAAGCTTTCGTCCGTCGGGCGACCAGCTCGGCGAATCGCCCCCCGCGGTACGGTAAGGCGCCTGAACCAACGCATCCAAGAGAGCAATCTCAGCCCGAGAATGCTCTCAGAGATGCGTTTGGGGGGCCCAGCCTTGCGCCGCGGCGGAGGGCCATTGAAGATGTGCCTGCACGCGTAGCGATCGAGTGGCGGTAGAGATGAAGGTCTACATCTGGTGCGACGGGGCTGCGATGCCGAACGGCGGTCCCGCCGGGGCGGGCTACGTCGTGGTGGGCGGCGTGCACCTGCTCGGCTCGGAAGCGCTCGGCGACGCGACGAACAACGTTGCCGAGTACACGGCGGTTCGGAACGCTCTGCGGGCCGCGGCCGACGCGGGCGCGACGTCAGCTCACGTGCGGATGGACTCCCCCGTGGTCTTCGGCCACCTCTCTGGGGCATCGCGCGCGCGGGCCGAGCACCTGATCCGGCTCAAGGAGGAGGTCGAGGCGCAGGTGGCGCGGTATCCGGGGCGGGTCACCTTCGCCCGGATTCCCAGGGAGCGGAACGGAGTTGCCGACGAGCTCGCGAAGGACGGCGCCCGGGCGTCGAAGGCGTTGAGCGCCGACCGACGGCGGTAGGCCTTTAGCCGTCCACGGGGGCGTTACGGGTCCTGGTCTTTGCATCGAACGCTCGAATCACTTTCCGCCACCTTAGGTAGCCCCGTGCCCCCAAACGCATCTCTGAGAGCATTTTTGGCGGCAGAGTGCTCTCGAAGATGCGTTAGTCGAGGCGCCTTACGCGCCTCCCGTCGGCTTGGACCACATACACGTCCGTCTCGTCCTGATGCGCATCTTGGTCGGCCGCTCCGCGGACGAAGGCGATCTCGCTGGTCGACGCCCACGTGGGCGTCGAGTCGAACTGCCCCTGCGTGACCCGTGTCATCCCTGTCCCGTCGAGGCCCACCGTGTAGACGGACGTGAGACCAGCGCCACGATCGCCGGTAAACGTAAGCCGCCTTCCATCTGGCGACCAGGCTGGTTGCTTCGCCTGGCCGGCGAAGGTCGTCGAGATTCGCCGCACCCTCGTCCCATCCGCCCTTGCGACGAACAGGCGTCCGCCGCGCTCGAACGCGATGCGGCGTCCGTCTGGTGAGAAGGCCCCGTCGCTGTCTTCACACCGCGCAACGATCCGACAGGTCGGGAGCCGAGCCCGGTCGAGCCCATTCGGCCGGACTACGCCTAGGGCCGACCGACGTGGCTCATCCGGCCCGCAGGCGCTTGGGTCAGCGTCGCACTCGTCTCCGGTCTGGGCGCCGGACGCACGGAACAGCTCGCGGGTAAACACGATCCTGCCGTTCTGTCCGGAGAAGCTGGCGGATGCAGAGGGGGCGGCCACGAGCGCGGCGACAGAGAGCACCACGGCGAGGAAAAGAGCGCGAGACACCTGACTTAGTGTGGCGTGAACCAGCCAGGCAATGCGCCGACTGGCCCTCGATAACAGTCCGCTAGGCCTGAGCGCAGACTTCCCCTTCTGTGCAAGAGGGGCAGCGGCCTTCGACGCGTCTCCTTCTACGAAAAGGAGTAGTGACGGGGCCGCCGGCTGCGACGACTCCTACCGGCGCAGAGCAGAAGCGGCCGGCCGGCGAGGAGCACGAGCAAAGAGAGTGTCCCTTCCCCATGAAAGCAGCAGCTCTCTTTCGGAAACCGGCGCGCTGCTGCAAGGCGCGAATTGCAGCAGCGCCCTCTCAGGCGCCTGCCTGCCGAAGGAAGTCGATCACCTCCTGGGCGCAGCGCTCCGGCTCATCCTCGAAGAGGAAATGGCGGGCGGTCTCGAGCAACACCAGCTTGGCGCCGGGAATCTCCCTCGTGAAGCGCGGCGCGTAGTCGCGCGGGAGGTACTCGTCCTGCTCTCCCCAGAGGATCAGCGTGGGCACTCCGAGTCCCGCGAGCTTGCCCTTGTAGGGCTCGAGCTCGTCGAGGTCGAAGGAGCGATAGAGCTCGAGCATCGCGCGGCGGCCTCCCATGGTGGAGAACGCCTTCCAGTACTCGTCCACCGCTCGCTCGTCGATCCCGCTGGAGGCGGCCTCGAGCAACGCGGCGAGCCCGTCGCGCGAGAGGCTGTCCACGAGCGCTTCACCCTGGCCCTCGGTCCGCATCGCCTTCGCGAGCTCGTGCCACTCGTAGTCCGGAAAGAATCCCGTGTTGGTGATCACCATGGCTGAGACGGCGTCCGGGTGATCGCATGCCCAGCGCGGGCCTATGGCACCGCCGGTGTCGTGGACCACCAGTACGACCCGGTCGAGCCCGATCTCGCGGCGGAAGCGTTCGATTACCTCGACATGCCGTTCCCAGGTCCCGGGCGGATCGGGCGACGAGTCGCCGAAGCCGGGAAGATCCGGCGCCAGTACTCTGCGCCCCGCTGATTCGAGCGCGGGAAGCAGGTGACGCCACATGTAAGAGCTTTGTGGCCACCCGTGGATGCACAGCACCGGCAAACGGTCCGACGTTTGCGGGCCCCCGGCCTCCCGGTAGGCGATCCCGCCTGCGCGCTTGAGAGCTAGCTGCGGCACGCCCGCACCCTATCGACAGCGTGCTTGCTGGTGACTGGCTTGCATTGCGTCATATGCGGGCGTCTCGACGCCAGGTCGAAGAATGTCTGAACGACCGCCAGCGCTTCGGACTTCATGAAGGTGCGTCGGCCTCGAGCGAGGCCTTCAGCGCTTGCGCCGACGCGAGCCGCTGCCTGCGCACCCAGCGTTTGAGGTACGGACGCAGCAGCACCTGAGTTCCGGTCAGCTCGGGCTGGTAGCGACTACTCGCGGCTACGATGCCTCGGCGTTCTCGACCACTGTCGCGAGCCCCTGGCCGACGCCGATGCACATCGTCGCGAGCCCGCGCCGTGCTCCGCGGCGACGCATTTCATAGATCAGGGTGCCGAGCAGCCGGGCCCCGGAGGCGCCCAGCGGGTGACCGAGCGCGATCGCGCCGCCGTTCACGTTCAGGCGGTCGATGTCGAGCTCGAGCTCGCGCGCGCATGCCAGTACCTGCGAGGCGAAGGCCTCGTTCAGCTCGACGAGGTCGAGGTCGCCGACGCTCAACCCCGCGGCGGCCAGCGCCTTGCGCGCGGCCGGGATCGGCCCGATACCCATAAAGCTCGGCTCCACGCCCGCGGCGCCCGTGGAGACGATGCGCGCGAGTGGCTCGCGGCCAAGCTCGCGCGCGCGCTCGGGGCTTGCCAGCACGAGGCACGCGGCGCCGTCGTTGATCTGGGAGGAGTTGCCCGCGGTCACCGTGCCGCCCTCGCGGAAGATTGTCCGCAGGCGGCCGAGCTTGTCGAGAGTGGTGTCAGCGCGCGGTCCCTCGTCGGAGTACACCGTCACCGGCTCGCCCTTGGGCTGCGCCACGGGCACCGGGACGATCTCGTCGTCGAAGCGGCCGGCCTCCTGAGCGGCCAGGGCGCGGCGGTGGCTCTGCAGCGCGAAATCGTCCTGGTCGGCGCGAGACACGTCGAAGCGCTGCGCGACGTTCTCCGCCGTCTCGCCCATCGAGTCGGTTCCGTGCAGCTCCTCCATGCGCGGGTTGACGAAGCGCCACCCGATCGTGGTGTCGTAGACGGGCGGGCCGCCGCGCGGGAACGAGCGATCCGGCTTGGGCATCGCGAGCGGCGCGCGCGTCATCGACTCCACGCCGCCCGCCAGCACCAGGTCGGCCTCGCCCAGCTTGATCTGCCGGGCGGCCTGGTTGACCGCCTCGAGCCCCGATGCACACAGACGATTGACCGTCACGCCGGGCACCTCGACCGGTAGGCCCGCGAGCAGCACGCCCATGCGCGCGACGTTGCGGTTGTCCTCGCCGGCCTGGTTGGTGCAGCCCATGTAGACCTCGTCGATCTGCTCCACAGGCAGATTGGAGCGGTCCACGGCGGCTCGGATCACGTGCGCCGCGAGGTCGTCGGGACGAGCGTTCGCAAGCACCCCGGCGTAGCGACCGATCGGGGTGCGCAGCGCGTCGATGACATACGCCTCGGTCACGGCGGGAAACTGTATTGGACCCCCCCCGGGAGGTACACTCGGCGGCGTCGCGCCATGGACACTTTTCCCCTCATCGTGCTGGTCGGGATCCTGGTGATCGTCGGGCTGCTGGTGCTGCTCGCGCGGTTCTATCCGGGCACCGGTGCCGACCTGCTCGACTGGCAGCCGGCCCGGTCCTACGAGACCGAGGTCGAGCTCGAGATGCAGGACGTCGAGCAGATGCTCGCGGCGCAGAACGAGTACCGGCGCAAGCGCGGCGAGCGCGAGATAAGCGAGGACGAGTTTCGCCTCGACGTCGTGCGCGACGAGGTACGCAGAGTGACCGAGAACGACTAGTCTGAACAGACTCCGAGATCTGCCGACAGTCGCAGTTCATCGTGGCTCCATCTTGCGGGCACCGTAGACGAGATCGGCAGGGCGTCGGCCGGCGGTCAGGCGACCATGGTGCTCGCGGTCGAAGTTGTATTCGTG
>JBBRDT010000026.1:0-38140 GCA_038203635.1 Solirubrobacterales bacterium | reverse complement strand
CTGAACAGACTCCGAGATCTGCCGACAGTCGCAGTTCATCGTGGCTCCATCTTGCGGGCACCGTAGACGAGATCGGCAGGGCGTCGGCCGGCGGTCAGGCGACCATGGTGCTCGCGGTCGAAGTTGTATTCGTGCAGGTAGTGATCGAGGTGGCGCTTGAGACCGCTGTAGCGGACCTGCAGGAAGCGGGCGAAGGCGGGACGCCAGCACTCCTCGAGGATCGTGCGGTGCAGCCGCTCGACGTGGCCGTTGGTCTGCGGCCGGCCGGCCCGGATCTGCGTGTGAGCGACCCCCGCAGGTAAACGCGCAGCGAACTCGCGCCGCCCGAACTCGTTGCCGTTGTCGGAGAGCACGCGCTCGAGCTTCCAGCCAGCCGCCTGCAGCTCGCGGGCGATGCGCCGCGCCAGGGCACTGGTGTGCTCGACGGTCGGACCTGCGGGCGGGCAGACGACCAGATCGGCCCAGCCAAAGGAGCTGTAGGTGTCGATCGCCGTGATCTGCCAGACCGGCCCCTTGGCGCCGTGCAGGCGACCGACGAAGAAGCAGTCGATGCCCACGAGCTCGCCCGGACGACCCGATTCGACATGGGGCTCGGGCTCAGGCTCGCGGGGCGGCTCAAACGGCGCGCGGTGGCCGGCCACCAGCGCCAGGCGCTTGGCGCGGGTGTTCAGCCCGTGGCGCACCAGCGCTTTGTAGACCCCGTTCGGCGACACGGCCAGCCCACCCCACTGAGGGCGGCGCAGGCGCGTGGCGATGCGCCGCGGGCCCAGTCCCGGATGACCGAGGGAGAACGCAACGATCCGCTGCTCGACGATCGGCGAGAGCTGGTTGGGCATCTGGGGCCGGCGGCGCTCCCTGGGGCGCAGCATCTCAAGCCCCGAGCGCTCGACTTCGTGCTTCCAGCGGTAGTAGGTCGAGCGGTGGACACCCATCAGCCGGCAGGCCTCAGAAACTCCCCGTTCGCCGGCCAACGCGAATAGCTGCAGCCGGTAGCCGAACAGCACGTCATCCTGCGTCATGCGACTCCTTCCGAACTTCATTGGCGTGAAGCACGGAGCCTGGGGCGCAACGCGGACGACCCCCGCCCAGCTGGGCGGGGGTCATCGCGTCAAAAGACCTATGGATCTCCCGGTGACTGTCGGGAGAACATGGAGTTAGTTCAGCCTAGGCGCCCGCTTGCACCGGTTGCTCGCCGCGTTCGCGCTCGAGCGCCACGTGCGCGCGGCTGTCGCGCGATCGGATCAGCACGAAGGCGAGCACGATGCCGGCCATGGCGAAGAGCGCGCCTCCGAAGAAGGCTGCCTGAAACCCCTCCGTGAGGGCATTGGGTACCGCATCCGGACCGCCGCCCTGCGACAGCAGATCATCGGTGCGCGAGTTCGCAACCGTGGCGAGCACTGCGAGGCCGAGTGCGCCGCCAATCTGCTGCGACGTGTTGATCAACCCGCTCGCGAGTCCCGACTCGCGCTCCTCCACGCCGGAGACCGCCGCGATCGTGGTCGTCACGAAGGAGAACCCGAGTCCCACCGCGGCCAGCAGGGAGGGACCGAGCACGTCCGTCACATAGCCACCGCCGACGGATACCTGCGAGAACCACAGGAGCCCCGCGGCGACAAAGCCCATACCGGCGATCAGCACCGGCTTGAAGCCGATCCGGGTGACCAGCTGAGACGCGATACCCGCCGACACGATGATCGTGAGCGCCAGCGGCAGGTAGGAGAAGCCGCTCTTGATCGGGCTGTACCCGAGCACCTGCTGCATGTAGAGCGAGATGAAGAAGAACATCGAGAAGAGCGACGCGCCCACGAGCAGGCCGACGACGTTTGCGCCCGTCAGCGTGCGCAGCCGGAAGATCCGGAAAGGCATCAGCGGTGCTTCCGAGCGCAGCTCGATCGCGACAAATGCCGCGAGCAGCGCAGCCGAGAGCGCGAGCAGGCCGATCGTCTGTGCCGAGCCCCAGCCGGCGTCGCGCGCGTCCACGAGCGCGTAGACCAGGATCGACAGCCCGGCCGTCACCGTGATTGCTCCCCAAGCGTCGAAGTGGCGGGTCTGTGAGGTGGAACGGCTCTCTGCGATCAAAGTCGGCGCGAGCGCCATGGCGCCGAGCCCGATCGGGACGTTCACCCACAGCACCCATTCCCAGCCCAGCGTGTCGGTCAGCACGCCACCGAGCAGCACGCCGGCGGCGCCGCCGCTGCCGGCGACCGCACCCCAGACGCCGAGTGCCTTGTTGCGCTCCGCGCCGTCACGGAACATCGTCGTGACGATCGACAGTGCGGCGGGCGAGAGGATCGCCGCGCCGAGACCCTGCACCGCGCGGGCTGCGATCAGCTGACCCTCGGTCTCGGCAAAGCCGCCGGCAAGCGACGCCAGCGCAAACAGCACCAGGCCGCCCATGAAGACGCGGCGGCGACCAAGCAGGTCGGCCATGCGCCCCCCGAGCAGCAGGAATCCTCCGAAGGTGAGGACGTAGGCGTTCACGACCCAGGCGAGGTTGCTCTGCGAGAAGTCGAGCGCGCGGCCGATCGAGGGGAGCGCGACGTTCACGATGGAGGCGTCGAGCACCACCACGAACTGGGCGACGGCGAGCAGTCCCAGGGCGATCCAGCGGCGCCGCTCGTATATGGCCTGGTCGGTCATGCGGGACGGTCATTGTGGCAGCGCGAAATTTGCTTCCTGGGCCGTATGTGACCAATTGCACGATCGGCTTTACCAAGGCTTAACCGTCGCCTGTCCCTTCCTAGGAAACGCATGGGCGGCCGTTGGAGGGCCTCTGACGATGCTGTTGATGCGGCGATAAGGACTCGTCGCGGAAGCGAAGCAGCGACAAACAGGAGGCTTGACATGAGGAAGTTCTGGATCATGGCGGCGACCGTGGCCCTGCTGGGGTTTGGCGCGGCGGTCGTGTCCGCTCAGGGCGGCTCTTCGTCTACGGACGACTCGACCACCACCGCGGAGACGACCACGACGCAGACGACCACGACAAATGAACGCCCGAAGCACCGGCGTACCCACGACCGCGGCAAGGCGCGCAAGGCCGGCGAAGACGTAAGCGGTCCGTGCGACGAGGCCGAGCACGCCAACGACCCGCGCTGCACGGGCAGCCAGGGCACGGTCACAACGCAGACCACGCCCACGACGCCCACCACGACCACGCCCAGCCCGGTCGACGACGGCCGCCAGCATGGTGACGACGACGGTCCGAACGACGACAACGAGCACGGTGACGACCACGGCGACGACGGAGACGGTGAGCACGGCGACGACGGCGCCGAGGAGGACGACAACTCCGGTCCGGGCAGCGAGAGCTCCGGTCCGGGTGGCGGCGACGACGACGACTGACGGTCGCCGGTTCACCGACCGAACGACCCGGGGGCGGGCGCAGTGTCCGCCCCCGGACTGCGTGGAACACCCGCGGCCGTCACTACGATCCCTGGCATGGCGTCAGGAAGGCGCACGATCTTGATGGTCGAGGACGAGGCCGCGATCACGGAGCCGCTCGCAGAGGCGCTCGCCCGGGAAGGGTGGGACAGCGCGGTTGCCGGGACGGCTGCCGACGGCCTCGAGCTGGCAAAAAAGTTGCGCCCCGAGCTGGTGCTGCTGGACGTGATGCGGCCCGACGGCTCCGGGTACGACGTGTGCCGGGAGCTGCGGCGTCGCTCCGAGGTCCCGATCATCATGCTCTCCGCGCGCGGAGAGGAGACCGACCGGATCGTCGGCCTCGAGGTCGGCGCGGACGACTACGTCGTGAAGCCCTTCAGCGCGCGCGAGCTCATGGCACGAGTGCGCGCCGTCTTGCGGCGCACACAGCGCGAGCCGGCGGCCGAGGAGGAGCCGCTCGAGGTCGGCGGCCTGCTCCTCGACGCGGCGCGGCACGAGGTCAGGTTGGACGGCGAGCCGCTCGACCTGACACGCAAGGAGTTCGAGGTGCTGCGCCTGCTGATGCGCAACGCGGGTGCGGTCGTCTCGCGTGACCAACTGATCGACGAGGTGTGGGACGTGAACTGGTTCGGCCCGACGAAGACCCTCGACGTCCATGTCAGCGCCCTGCGGAAGAAGCTCGGTGACGACCCGGGGTCGCCCCGTTACCTGCACACCGTCCGTGGAGTGGGCTTCAGGTTCGCGGGCTCGGACGAGCTTGGCGGTACGCAGCCGGCATGAGCCTCCGCACCCGCCTGGTGGTTTCGTTCGCGTACGTGCTCCTGCTCGCGATCGTCGCGCTCGAGCTGCCGCTGGCGCTGAACCTGTCGCGCCGTGTGGACGTCGAGGTCAAGAGCGAAGCGAACTCAGCCGCGCGGCTTGTCGCGGACAGCGCCGCCGGCAGGCTCGGCCGCGCGCGCGAACTGCAGGAGCTGCTGGGTACTGCCGTGCGTCACCTGGGAGGCCGCGTAATCATCACGGACCGCAACGGGCGCCTCGTGGCGGACTCCGCCGGGACCGGCCTCCGCCGCGCGGACTACGGCAGCCGCCCGGAGATCGCTGCTGCGCTCGCGGGTCGCCCCGCTCAGGGAACACGCCACAGCGACTCCCTCGGCGAAGACCTTCTGTTCACAGCCGTGCCACTGGTCCGGGACGGTCGCACCGTGGGCGCGGTGCGCGTCACCCAGAGCGTCGAAGAGGTGCAGTCCGAGGTCAGGAACGACATCGCGGTGCTGATCGCAATCGGCGGGGTGGTGCTGCTGCTCGGCCTCGGCGTCGCCTGGATCCTGGCGGGGTCCATCGCGCGACCGCTGCGGGGACTGGCAGGCACGGCCCGCAGCATCTCGGCCGGCAACCTCGACCAGCGCGCCAGTGAGGAGGGATCGAAGGAACAGCAGGACGTGGCCACGGCGTTCAACGACATGACCGGACGCCTCGCACACGCCCTCGTCTCGCAGCGCGACTTCGTGGCCAACGCCTCACACCAGCTGCGCACTCCGCTGACAGGATTGCGTCTGCGGCTCGAGGCCGCGGGGCTCAAGTCCCGGGATCCCGCCGTGAAGCACGAGCTCGAGGCTGCCGAACGAGAGACCGAGCGGCTCGCGAGCCTTCTGAACGGCCTGCTCGCACTGGCCCGCGAACGGACGCCCCCGCCGGCGGCGTCCCCGCTCCCACTGGCGCCGGAGCTGGGCGCGGCGGTCGAGCGGTGGGAGGGACCGGCAGCGCGCAAGGGCCAGCGGATCGTTCTGAGCACCGATCAGGGGGTCGCAGCCCTGGCCACGCGTGAGGATGTCGCGATCATGGTCGACAACCTGATCGAGAACGCGGTCAAGTACTCATCTCCGCACACCACGATCGAGGTCGAGGCGCGGCTCGACCAGGGAGATGCCCGCATCGCCGTCAGCGACCAGGGGCCCGGCCTGCCGGCCGGCGAGGACGAGCGCGTGTTCGAGCGCTTCTTCCGGGGGCGGGCGGCGGAATCCCGGGACGGAGGATCGGGCCTGGGCCTCGCGATCGTGCGCACGCTCGCCGAGCGCTGGGGCGGGACCGCGGCGATATCGAATCGCCCACACGGGGGCGCGCGCGCCGAGGTGTCGCTTCCGGCCGCGGCCGTGGCCGGCGGCGGATCTTTACCGAGACCTGACCGGGAACTGGACGAGGCCTTACCCGGCCCGGGCTAGCATCGAATCGTGTTCGGAAGGCATACAGGTCGCAACATCGCGCTCGCGGTCGCAGGCCTCGCGCTGGCAATCGGCGTCGGTCTCGCGGCGAACGCCGTGTCCAAGGATTCGATCGGCCTCTCCGCAGAGCCGCTCGGCGCCCAGGAGGCGCTGGCGCCTCCGCAGGCAACCGACAGCGCGCCTGCGCGGCGGGCCGCTCGCCGGCGGGCGGCTGCGGATGCGCGCAGGGCGCGCCGGCAACGGCAGCAGCAGGCTGCCAAGACCACGCCTGCGCCCGCCCCTCCCGTGCCGAGCCAGACCACGTCCACGAGCACGACCGAGTCGGGCGACGACCGCGGCGGCGATGGCAGCGGCCACGGCCGGGGCCGCGGAGGCGACGACTCCGGTGGCGGATCTGACGACTCCGGCGGATCGGACAACTCAGGCAGCGGATCCGACGACTCCGGTGGCTCGGACGAACCGGGCGAGTCCGAGTCGGACGACTAGCACCCATCCAATCCAAAGGCCGCAAGGCTGGAACGCGACCGGCCCGCTCGGGATGAACGGGCCGGCCGGTGTGAAGCGGTTGCGGGGGAAAGGAACTACCGCTTCTTACACTTCTGGGTGAACGGGACGGTCTGGGTCTCACCGGTGGTGAAGTAGAACGTGCCGCTGCCCTTCCACTTGCCGCCCTTGCAGGTCTTCGGCGAGGTGATCAGGTAGTACCTCTTCTTGCGCTTGCCCGACCCCTTCGTGACCTTCTTGATCGGTGTCTTCGTCTTCACGGAGACGACCGATGCGTCGGGCGCGCTCGGCAGCGTCTTGATCGGCGGGATGTTGAAGTCGAGCGTGTAGCGGCCGCTCGGCTTGCTGAGCTTGCCGACCGATACGAACGTCGGCCCGAGGTCCGGGAACACGTACACGAGCACCGTGTCCTTGCCGCCGACCTTGGCGCCGTTGAACAAGGTCAGCTTGCCGTTCACGGGGTCCGTCACCACAGGCTTCGCCATGCCCACGCCGGCGCCGGTCCCGATCTTCGACCCGGACGGACAGCCGTTCGGTCCGCGCGCCTGGAGCTTCGCGAGCGTACAGCGCTTGAACCTGCGCGCGTCGAACTTCCCGCCCTTGTCGAACTTGATCACGATGCGGTTCATGATCGGCGGCTGCTCGGCCGCGGGGTCGGCGGACTTGATGTCCACTGACAGAGCCGCCGGCTTGTTTGCCGTGCCCGGCTTCATGGTGGCGCTGAACGTGATCGTGACTGCCGCGTAGGCGGCTCCGGCCACGACCAGCGCGCCGACACTGACAGCGAACGCTGTGATCAGCCTTCTACGCACTTGAATCCTCCTCGGTAAGGGATCTCCTGCCCATACTTGCCCGGGCCGAAGGCCCGCGGTAGCTCTAACATCGCCCGACCGAGCGGAGTTGCGATGTAGTGCCGGTTAAGGCTTCATTACGCGGACCGGACGGCATCGGGGGCCGCAGGCGTCATAACATCCAGCCGCGGCGCCATCGTGGCGCCGGACACGTATGACCGCAATGGAGGAATGCAGGCCCCGGAAGGCGCCGCCGAAGGTCAGTCCTCAGAGCCTGAGCGACTACTTCGAGGTGCTGACCAAGGCCGTCTTCAAGTCCGGC
This sequence comes from Solirubrobacterales bacterium, assembly GCA_038203635.1. Classification (GTDB taxonomy): domain Bacteria; phylum Actinomycetota; class Thermoleophilia; order Solirubrobacterales; family JBBDJG01; genus DASRIA01. Next base: position 30,923 of record JBBRDT010000026.1, on the reverse strand, counting down.
ATCAGCTGGGGCGTGGTCGAGGCGCGGTGGGGCGGCCTACGAGCGGCGTTCGAGGGCTTCGACCCCGCACGCGTCGCGCTCCTTCACGCCCGAGACCGTCGACGAGCTGATGCGCGACGCGCGCATGGTGCGCAGCCGCAGCAAGATCGAGGCCACGGTGAACAATGCCGCCGAGATCGTCGCACTCGACCGCGAGCACGGAGGGTTTCGCAACTACCTGCGCTCGCACGCCGACTTTCACGAGACGGTCAGCGACCTCACGAGCCGGTTCCGGTTCCTCGGCGAGGCGGGTGCCTACTTCTTCCTGCACGTGGTGGGCGAGCAGGTGCCCGCGCACGAGGAGCGGGTCGCCGCGCGCCATTGACGTGCAAAGTCCGCGGTAAGCGCCGCTAGCGAGGGCGGCCATACGATGTGCCGCGATGATCGCGCTCGTCACCGGGGCATCCAGCGGGATCGGCGAGGCGACCGCCCGCCGGCTCGCGCGTGAGCCGGGCGCGCGGCTGATCCTGGTCGCGCGGCGCGAGGACCGCCTGCGTGCGCTCGCGAAAGAGCTCGGAGGCGCCGAGGTGGTGGCCGCCGACCTGCTCGAGGAGGACGCGCCGGCCCGCGTCGCGCAGGTCGTCGAGGACCGATGCGGGCGGCTCGACCTGCTCGTCAACAACGCGGGTGCGGCGTGGCGCGGCCGGTTCGGTGACGCCGGGTGGGAGAACGTGCGCCGCCACATGGCGCTGAACTTCGACGCCACTGTCCGTCTCACGGAACGGCTGCTGCCGATCCTGCGCCGCTCGGCACCGAGCGCGATCGTCAATGTCGCGAGCACCGCGGGCCGCGTGTCACGCGGGAACTCCGGCGGCTATTCGGCGAGCAAGTTCGCGCTGTGCGGATGGAGCGACGCTCTGCATCTCGAGGAGCGCGCGCACGGCGTGCACGTGGGGATCGTGCTGCCGGGTTTCGTCGCGACCGAGGGCTTTCCGCAGCGTGAGCTGGTCGAAAGCGCCCGCACGCGGTGGCTCGTGTCCTCTCCCGAGAAGGTCGCCGAGGCGATCTTGCAAGTCGGTCCGGGTGGCAAGGCGGAGCGCTTCGTGCCGCGACCGTATGCGCTCGCCGTGGGGCTGCGGGCGCTCGCGCCCAGTCTGATGCGCAGGATGCTGAGTGGTCCGGCGGCCGTCACGCCCGCGACGGGTCGCGACGCGGACCAGGGGTGACCATGAAGGCCGGACCATGAAGGCCGGAATCATCACCGGGACGGGCACGTACGTAATTCCCGGCCTCGAAGCAGGGACACACGAGCCGGTCACCACCCGCTTCGGCGAGGCCCGCGTGATGCAGGGCCGCGTCGGCGACATCGAGGTCCTGCACATCTCTCGCCACGGTGAGGGACACACTCACCTGTCGAGTCAGGTGACACACCGCGCGAACATCGCGGCGCTGCAGGAGCTCGGCGCGGACTGCGTGCTGGCGGTCACCGTCTGCGGTGCGGTCGACCCCACGGTGCCGCTCGGATCCCTGATCGTCTTCGACGACCTCCACTTTCTGGCAAACCGCCTGCCGGATGGGTCGCTGTGCACGCTGTACGACGAGCCGGGCGATCGCATGCGCGGGCACTGGATCTACGAGGGGCCGTTCTCCCCCGGATTGCGGTCCGTCTGGCTGGAGGCCTGTGGCGACGCCGGCGTGCCCGCTCGTGACGGTGGCTGCTACGGCCATGTGGACGGCCCGCGCTTCAACACGCGCGCCGAGATCCGGTCGCTGGCGGCCGCCGAAGTCACCGCGGTGAGCCAGACCGCGGGGCCTGAGACCGTGCTCTGCGGCGAGGCGGAGCTTCCCTACGCGCTGCTCGGGTACGCGACCGACTATGCGAACGGCGTGCAGGAGGAGCCGACCCCGGTCGCGGAGCTGGTGCGGCTGATCGAGGCGAGCAAGGACGTCTTCGCCCGCGTGCTGGGGGCCGCGCTGCCGCGGCTTGCCGGCCGGGAGCTCGCGCCTCCGGGGATCATCTACCGGTTCGAGCGGTAGCGCTCCGCCGACGATGGACCTGCGCCACCACATCCACGACGTGCCCGACTTCCCGAAGCCGGGGATCGTGTTCAAGGACATCACGCCGCTGCTGGTGGAGCCCTTGGCGTTCGACGCGGCGGTGCACCGGCTGGCCGACTACGCGCGGCCGCTGGGCGTCGAGCTGATCGTGGCCGCCGAGGCGCGCGGCTTCATCTTCGGCGGAGCGCTGGCACGCGAGCTGGGCGTCGGGTTCGTGCCCGCGCGCAAGCCGGGCAAGCTGCCGCAGGAGACGATCAGCGTGCAGTACGGGCTGGAGTACGGAGTCGACACGCTGGAGCTGCATGCCGACGCGGTGCGCGGTGGGACGCGCGTGCTCGTGCACGACGACGTGCTTGCGACCGGTGGGACGGCGAAGGCGAAGATCGACCTCGTCGAGCAGCTCGGCGGCCATGTGGTGGGGTGTGCGTTCGTCGTGGAGCTGGCGTACCTGAACGCCCGGCAGCTACTCGCCGGCTACGACGTTCACGCCCTGGTCAGCTACGAGCGCTAACACCTGCTCGCCGTGGCGCTCGACGAAGGTCGGGCCGACTCCCTTGATCGCCGCAAGGTCGCCGACCGTGGCCGGCCTGAGCGCCGCGATCGACTCGAGCGTGCTGTTGTGCGCCACCGTGTACGCCGGCTTGCCGTCGCTGGCGCGCGTGCGCCAGGTCTTCAGCGCGGCCAGTAGCGGCTCGTCCGCCGCGCTCACCGCTGTTGCGGCCTGCGCCTTGGGGCGTGCACGCGCCGGGTTCAGCGACTCGGGGTCGGGCAGGCCGAGCGTTCCCGGATCGCACACGTCGCAGCATCGGCCGATGGGCGCGCCCGCACGCGAGTCGCCGAAGTGGTCGAGCAGGGCCCGGCGCCGGCATGGCGCGTCGGGAGACACGAACGCCTCGACCGCACGGTAGGCACGCCACCCGCGGTCGCGTGCGACCTTGCAGACCGCCGAGACCCGTGCGCCGTTCGCCGCTGCGCCGAACGTGACCTGCACACGTCCTCCCGCGGCTGGTTCGAGTGCGCACATTCCCGCTCTCTCCGCAATGCCGAGCGAGATGCGCGCTCGGTCCTCGCGCGGTATGTCGATCACGATCGCGTCGCCGTCGGCGGAGTCTCGCAACCGCTGTGCATAGCGCATCACCTCCTCCGGCTCGATGCGGTCGCGCTCGATGAAGTTGATCAGCCGTCCGAGGTCCGCCCGCATCGCGAGCAGGATCGCCCTGGCCGGCCGGCCGTCGCGGCCCCCGCGGCCGGCCTCCTGGTAGTAGGCCTCGACGCTCTTGGGGATCGCCCAGTGGATCACCGAGCGGACGTCCGCCTTGTCCACTCCCATCCCGAAGGCGTTGGTGGCGACGACCACGTCCGCGTCGCCCTCCATGAAGCGGTGTTGTGCGGAGGCGCGCTCGTCGGCAGCCATGCCCGCGTGGTAGCCGACCGCCTGCAGGCCGTCGGCCCGCAGCCGCTCGGTCACCTCTTCGACGTCGCGACGGGTGCCGCAGTAGACGATCGACGGCCGGCTCGCGGAGTCCGCGAGCGCGGCGGACAGCAGCAGCTGCTTGCGTGCCTTGGACCCCTTGCCCTCCAGCGCGACCACGTCGAACGACAGGTTGGGCCGGTCGAAGCCGGAGCGCACGACGAACGGGTCACGCAGGCCGAGCCGCGCCCGGATCTCCTCCGCCACCTGCTCCGTCGCGGTCGCGGTGCATGCCATCACCGTCGGGGATCCAAGCCGGTCGATCGCACCGCGCAGCCGCAGGTAGTCGGGGCGGAAGTCGTGGCCCCACTCCGACACGCAGTGCGCCTCGTCGACGACGAACAGGTCCACCGCGCGCGCCGACAGCGCGGACAGGAACGACGAGGAGGCAAAGCGTTCCGGCGAGCAGAAGACGATGCGCGCCTCCCCTGTGCGCACGGCGTGCAGCGCCGCCGCGACGGCATCCTCCGGCATGCCCGAGGCAATCATCGCGGACGGATGCCCGCCGAGCATCAGTGTGCGGTACTGGTCCGCCATCAGCGCGATCAGCGGCGAGACCACGATCGTGAGGTTGGCGGTCGCGATGCCCGGAAGCTGGTAGCAGAGGCTCTTGCCGCCGCCCGTGGGCATCACCACGAGGCTGTCGCGGCCGGCAAGCGCGGCCTGCACCGCCTCGCGCTGCCCGGGGCGAAACTGCGCGTAGCCGAAGTGTGCGAGCAGCGCCTCCGGGTCCCGCGGTCCCTCGTAGGCTCGCAGCGGAGCCTCCACATCGATCCGGTCGAGTCCCTTGAGCGCTAGCTGCGCCTCGCGTTCCTCGCGGCCGGCCTGGGCGGCGGCCAGGGCCTGCGCCGCGTCCGCCGCGTCGGCGCGGGCCGGGCCGTCCAGCGCGCGCCACAGGTCGCGCAGCTCCGCGAGCTCGCCCTCGACGGTTGCCGAAGGATCTGCCTCGATGCGGGTGGCCAGCGCGAGGGCGCGGTCGCGGAAGCGGCGCATGCCGTTCAGCCTACGTGCGCGGGAGGACCGGGTGGCCCGTGATCGCGCAATGGCCTGGAAAGAATCAGGAACGCTGCGCGCGCAGGAACTCCGCGATCGCGGCATGTGTCTGCCGCGGCCGCTCGATCTGCGGGATGTGCCCGCAGTCCAGCTCCACGTGGCGAGCCGCCGGGAGGGTGCGCTCGACGTGCTTCATGAAGCCGGTCGACACGAACCGGTCGCGCCGGCCCCACAGGAAGAGCGACTCGGGCGACAGCGTCTCGAGCTGGGTCCAGAACCCCTTGTCGCCGTGCGGCTCGTCGAGATAGATGTGGCGCAATGCAGCGTAGAAGGCGGCGCGACCGCGCGCCATGGAGAAGATGCGGACGAACTCGTCGATCGCGGACGCGGCCCACGGTGTGTCTGCCGCCGGCAACGCCCACTTCATGAATCCCTCGACCAGCGGCCGCGGCGCGATCTGGAGCAGGCCCAGCTCCGGGCGCACCAGCCGCAGGTACGGCGCCCATCGGCGCCCGCGCAGCCAGGCCATCGCGGGCGTCATCAGCACAAGCCCTTTCGTGCGCTGGGGATGGCGGAACCCCAGCTCAAGCGCGACTCGCCCGCCGTAGCTGTGCCCCACGACGTGCGCCCGCTCGAGCTCCAGCGTGTCGAGCAGCTTTGCGATCGCATCCGCTTGGAAAGCGGGGCCGTAGGACGCTCCCAGCGGCTTGCTCGAGTCGCCGAAGCCGAGCATGTCGACGGCGATGATCCGGAACGACCCCGCGAGCGCCGCGACGCTCGGCAGGAACGAGGCCTTCGTGCCTCCGAGCCCGTGCAGCATGATCACCGGCTCGCCGGTGCCGGCCTCGATCGCCGAGAACTCGCCGGCCGTGGTGCGGGCACGCGTGAACCGGAACCGGCCAGGCCCCGTGTCAGGGGAGGTCGCGGCCAGAAACCCGACGCCCAGATGCAGGTTGCGCCGCACCTGGAGCCGGCCCGCACGGAAGGCGCTCATGCCGCTCGTCACGTCGCGTCCCAACCGGGCCCAGGTCTCCTCGTCCGCGATCAGCGCGGCATCGGCCTGCCCCCTGCTCTGACCGCTGACCCGGGCACCGGTCCCGTCGACGACCACATCCCAGCTCTCGCCGTCGGGGTCCGCCAGGCGGATCACGGCCTTCGACCCGGGGAGGTCGAAGGCGGACAGGTCGAAGCGGTCGACGAGGGCCTGGACCGGCGGAGGTGGTCCGGAATGAGCGATTGGCGCGGCTGCCGTGGCCATGGAAAGCTGCTTTTACCGGGTTTGACAGGATCCAGCAGTGCCGAAGGTCAGCACCATCGGTGTGTACGGGTTCACTCTGGACCGGTTCCTGGACACGTTGCGGCAGGCGGACGTCCGCCTGCTGCTCGATGTGCGCCAGCGGCGCGGGGTGCGCGGGCCGGAGTACGCCTGGGCGAACGCGGGGCGCCTGCAGGCCGCCCTCGCGCAGGCGGGAGTCGGGTACGGCCACCACAAGGAGCTGGCGCCGACGACGGAGCTGCGGCAGCTCCAGTACCGCGAGGACGAGCGGGTTGGAGTCGGCAAGCGCTCACGCGCCGAGCTGGCGCCCGCCTACGTCGAGCGCTACACGAAGGAGATCCTCGACCGGGTGGATCTCGCACCGATCGTCGCGAGCCTGGCGGCCGAGGGAGCGGGCGCGCTGTTCTGCGTCGAGGCCGATCCCGAAGCATGTCACCGCTCGCTGATCGCCGCGCGGCTGGCGGAACGTCACGGGGTGCCGGTCGCTCACCTGCGACCGTGAGCCGTCACTGCGGAGCGCCGGCCACCAACCGCCTGCGCAGGTCGTCGGCGTGTGCCTTGGAGGGCTGGGTTTCGGCCATGAACTCGACAAGCGACTCGACGAAGTGCCTCGGCTGGTCGAGCTGCGGGAAGTGGCCGGCTTTGGGGACCGCGACGAAGCGGCTTTCCGGCATCTCCGCGTGGGCGCGGCGGCCGTGCTCGATCGGGATGATGCGGTCGTGCTCGCCCCAGATGACGAGGGACGGGACCTCGGCTGCCAGGTAGAGGCGGTCGCGGGCGCTGACGCGCTGGCCCGCGGGGTCGATCACCCCGCGCAGCGTGTGTACGAACGCCGAGCGCGCCCCCGAATCCGCCAGCGAGCCGTAGCCCCGCGCGAACTCGGACAGGTCCGGCGCCGGGCGGATCCCCACGCGCGACAGGAGCCGGCCGACCGCGCGGCCGGCGTCGCGCGTGCGCGGCCCGGCGATCAACGGCAGGACCCACTCGGACCCCGGTAGCGCCGCCGCTCTCAGAAGAAGATGTACCTCCGGCCCCAGGCCGCCGCTCGAGACGAGCACCATCCGCTCGCAGCGCTCCGGGAACTGGTAGGCCAGCTGCATCGCCACGCCCCCGCCGAGCGAATGGCCGAGGAACGTTCCGCGTTCGAATCCCAGCGCCACGATCAGATCGCGGATGCCGCTCGCGTATGCGCCCAGTGAGTAGTCGCCGCGCGGCTTGGCCGATTCGCCGTGCCCCAACAGGTCGGGGGCCAGGACGGTGAAGTCGTCGGCGAGCCACGGCATCACCTCGCGCCAGCACTCGGACGTCGACGTGATTCCGTGGACCAGGACGATCAGCGGTCCCTCGCCGTCGATCCGGTAGTTGACGCGGTGGCCGTGCAGCTCGATCTGTTTGCTCTCGCTCGCGTTCATCGCGTTAAGTATGCGGGGTCTCCGCAAGATAGCGCTCCACCCATTGCTCGGAGAGAGCGTCGGCCTGGCGCTCGAGCGTCGGCTGTGCGACCTCCAGCGCCGCGGGCGGCTCGACGCCGATGAACCGCAGCGCTTCGCGTAGCGTCCCGCTGCGGTCGGACACGAGGTCCTCGTACACGATGCCGTGCGCCTCGATCCCGCAGCGGCCGAACAGCGTCCGCCACGCGTCCTCTTCGCGGTCGATGCGGCCGAGCTTGCGAGCGATGTGCTCGGGATCGAACTCGGCCGGCCGCTGCGGGCGCTCGGGATGGCGGGATTGCCACCGGAGCGTCTGCAGCGCACGAACCCACGACACCGCCTGTCGCAGGTGATCCCGCCTGCTCATGAAGATCAACTTGAGGTTCGGCAGCATCCTGCGCGGGTCCGTGTCCCCGAAGACCGGCCGGTACTGACCCCAGTGGGCTTTCGCGCCGAAGACGCCGTTCGGCCCCGTCTTGCGCGCGAGCAGCTGATCGACGTACTCCTCGGTCGTCTCCACCTCCCAGCGCTCTCTGAGGATCCGCATGAAGTCGGGGTGGAACAGCTCGCTGGGCACACCGGCGACTCCGGTGGCGGAAAGGAGCTCGCACAGGAGGTTGCTGCCGGAGCGTGGGATCGAGCAGATGAGATATGAGACGCGGGGCTCGCCCGGATCGTCGAACTCGAAGTCGATCGCGTCGGCCGTATTCACGCCCCGCATGCTACGGCCGGCCCCACGCAAGCGGGGCGGGCCCCGACGTGCAGACGCCCCGCCGGGGGAGACGGGGCGTCGGAGGGCGGGCTTGATCCAGCCCGGGGGACCTACATGTGGAGGGGAGGTGTAATCAGACTAGGTCCGAGTGGTCGGCTTGCCTACTCGGACAAGTGTCCAGCCCCCGCTAGGCTCCCCGGCCGAGCCCCACGAAACCGGAGGACGAGATGGCCGAGACCCCGACCCTGTTCGTTTGCCACGGCGATGACGGCGGCCCGCGGATCCATCCGTGTCGCCGTGTTCAGGAGGCGCTGCGCGACGCAGGCATCGAGTACGACAAGGTGATCGCCGCCCACGGCAACCCGATCCCCTTCCTGCGCAAGGGCTCGCGTGACGAGCTGCGGGCTGCGACCGGAGGGACGAAACTGCCGGCGTTGAAGCTGCCCGACGGGACGGTCATCACCCCCTCTCGCGCCATCCTCTCCTGGATCGGCCAGCAGAAGTAATCCCCTGGACGGTTCAGGTGTGACCGTTTTCACGCCGCCTTAGCGGTACCAACCATGCGTGCCAGCAGTGCTGCGACAAGCACGCCGAGTGCCAGGGTCCAGCCGACAGCGATTGCGAACGCGCCCCAAGCGTGCGAGCCGGCCGAGAAGCCGCCGTCGATCACGATACGCCCGGGGCCGTAGGCGGGGAGCACGACGCCCCAGCCTGGTGGCTTCCCGGACCCAAACATCGGGTTTTGGACGATGCCGATGTCCAGCATGGCGCCGAACAGCATCACGAGCATCTGCCAGTCGCCGCGGAAGTTGTGGGCCACGTCCGATGACGCCAAGGGCGACGTCAGCCGCTCACGCAAGGGCATTCCCTCACCGGCCATGTGATGTTGGTGTCCCGTGTCCGCCCGCAACGCATGAGAGCGCGCCTGCTCCTCCTGCCGTGGCGACACGAACAGCCGCAGCATCGCTGCCATTAGCGCGATCATCACTAGCCCCCCGACGAACTCCGCCAGCGTGAACTGCCATCCGATCAGCACCCACAGGACGAGTCCGAGCTCCCACACGAGATTCGTCGAGGCGAACTGGAAGGCAAGCGCCGACGCCGCGGAAGCACCCTTCTGGAAAAGAGACTTCGCGATGGCGACCGCTGCGTATGAGCAAGACGAGGATGCCGCGCCGGCGCCCGTCGCCCACGCGATCGAGCGTGGTCCTCGGCCGGCGAGCGCACCCTCGATCCGCTCGCGCGGCACCCATGACTGGACCATGGCCGAGATCAAGAACCCGAGCACGAGTGCCCACCACACCTCCCAGCCCATCAAGAAGGCGTTCCAGAGTCCATCTGCGATCGTTGACAAAGATCTAACCCGCGCGCTTGTGGCGAATGGTGTGCCACGACGCCCACGTGATCCGCAGGATGACGACCGTGATCGCCAGGCCGATGATCGGGTCTGCGATCTCGAGCCCGAACGCCACGACGGCTGCTGAGGCAACGACGGCCAGGCTGACGTAGGCATCCGCCCGCGCGTGGTCGCCGTCTGCAATGAGCGCGGGCGAGTCGAGCCGGTGGCCGGCGTGAGTGCGGACTCGCGCCGCGATCAGGTTCCCGACGTAGCCGATGGCGCCGGCCGCTGCGAGCGCCAAGAGATGATCCGGGGCCTGAGGGTGCACGAGTCGGTCGATCGCCGCGCCGCCTGCTACGACCCCCGAGATGAAAATCGCAGCGACGACGGCCATTCCTGCTCCGCGCTCTGCGCGCGCTGAGCGCATGAGGAATGCGATGCCGAGCGGCACCGCCGTGAGCGCGTCGCCGCCGTTGTGGATCAGGTCCGCGAACAGGGCGATGGAGCCGGAAACGACGAACACGACGGTCTGCGCCGCGGCCGCCAGGCCAAGCACCCCAAGCGAGACGAGCACGGCACGTACGCCCTCGCGCGAGCGCTTGATCGAGTCGTGCACGAGGCCGTGTGAGTGTCCGTGCGCGCCGTCGCGCTCGCGCGAGCGTTCACCGTGGAGGTGCCTGTCGTGGTGGTGATGCATCCCGGCGTGGGGGTGCTCGTGCACTTCGTCGCCGTGGCGATGTCGGTGGCCCTCCAGAAGCTCGTATCCCGTCGCCATGTCGCACCAGAGCCTAGAGCGACGACTACTGCTCTGGACGAGGCAGGCGCGACGCCCGCGCCCCCGGCACAACGACGCCTTGCCTGGTCGGCAGGTCGAAGCTGACCCACAATCCCGATACGAACGTGAGAACGGCGACCAACGCGATTGCGCCGGAGTAGGAGACCAGGTCGGCGGCAACTCCCGCGATAAGCCCACCCGCGACGTAGCCCATGTCCCGCCAGAAGCGGTAGATGCCGATCGCGGGGGCCCGGGCGACGGGCGCGACGTGGTCCGAGATCGCGGCGATCAGCGTCGGGTAGACAAGGGCGGTACCGGCGCCGAGGACCACCGCGGCGACTGCGGCGAGCGGCACGCCGCCCTGCGATAACGCCAGCACGCCGAGTGCAACCGCCTGGAGCAGCATCCCGGCGACGATCAAAGGCTTTCGCCCCACGCGGTCCGACCACGCCCCCGTGCCTATCTGGCCGAGACCCCAGACCGCCGGGTAGATGCCGGCCACGAGTCCGATCGACGCTACGCTCGCCCCGTTTGCCGCGAGGAATAGAGGGACGAGCCCCCAGGCCACTCCATCGTTCAGGTTGTTCACGAGTCCCGCCTGGGAGCAGGACCGGAGCGCGGGCACGCGATAGGTGGCGTCGGCGAACGCCTTGGCCAGAGAAGGTGCACGGCCGTCGTGGCCAGGCGCATGTCTGGTTTGCTCGAAGGCGACGTGCCCCGACGTGTCGCGGACGAAGACCACCGAGAGCACGAGCGCGGTGACGGCGACCGCGAGCCCCGCCACGACCAGCACGTCGCGCGCCGCAAACTCCGAAGCGAGGAATCCGCTCGCCGCTGCCGCGACGGCGACTCCGCAATAGCCGGCCGCTTCGTTGAAACCGAGCGCGAGCCCGCGCCGGCGGGGACCCGCCAGGTCGATCTTCATGACCACGGTCATCGACCAGGCAAGTCCCTGGTTCAGGCCGAGCGCGACGTTCGCCACGACGATGAACGCCCAGCTCGGTGCGACGGCGATCAGTAGGGGGACAGGTAGCGCGAACAGCCACCCGAGTATCAGGAGCCGGCGTCGGCCGACACGCTCCGCCAGCGCACCTGCGGCGAGGTTCGTGAACGCCTTGCTGAGGCCGAAGGCGACGATGAACGACAGCACAGCGACACTCGACGAAAGGCCGAAGTCCTCGCGCCCGATCAGCGGCAGGGTCGATCGCTCGAGTCCGATCATCGCCCCGACGAACGCGTTGATTGCGACGAGCAGCGCGAACTGCGGCGCGTTCTCGCGCAGCCCGAGGCGGACGGGCTCGGTCACGTGTCGATCAGCGCGGCTTCGTGGCCCGGATCGTGGAGCCCATCGCGCCGAACTTCGCCGCCTTTCGGCGGGTGTCCTCGAACGCTGACCGGGCATACGTGTCTACGAGGTCGCCCTGCTGAATGTCCGTGAACCCGAGCCGCACCAACTGGCGCGCGTGCTCTCCTTCAAGGAGAGCTCCGGCAATTCACCCGGTCCAGAGGTCGATGTCGCGCTTCGCCTCCTCGGACACCTCGCGGTGGATCACGACGTCGGCGATCTGGAGCCGGCCACCCGGCTTCAGCACCCGTGTTATCTCCGAGAAGACGGCGTCCTTGTCGGGCACCAGATCGATCACGCCGTTCGAGATCACGACGTCGATGGACTCGTCCGGAAGCGGGAGTCGCTCGATGAGCCCTTCGTGCACCTCGACGTTGTCGAGCCCCATCTCCGCGGCGCTCTGACGCGCGCGCTCGACCATCGTAGGCGTGAGATCGATCCCGATCGCGCGCCCGCTCGAGCCGGTCATCTGGGCGGAGATCAAAAGGTCCGTACCCGCCCCACAGCCGAGGTCGAGCACGGTGTCGCCCTCTGCAATATCTCCCAGCGGGAAGTGGTTGGCGACGCCGGCGAAGCTTTCGACCGTTGCCTCAGGAACTGCCCTCAGGAGGTCCGCCGGATAGCCGAGGTCTTCGGCCCACGCACGGCCTGTGGGGAATAGGAACTCCTGCTCCTGATGCTCGGAGACGTCGGTGTATGTCTTCTGGATCTCGTCCCGGAGAACGTCGATGTCAACTGGGGGCGGTGCGCTCATGTGCAGTCCTCCTGTTCGTTGCGTAGATCTGTTCGAACTCTGCCGGGGGCGGACTCAGGTCCGCCAGAACCCGCTCCACGAAGTCATGTCCGCCTCCGTTCAACAGCGCGTTATGGCGCCGCTCGAAGCCGATCGTCGAACTGGGGTTGGAGCTGATGCCGGCGCCACAGGCCGACCCGCCGACGTGCCCCGGATGAATCTCGATCCAGTCGGGCAGCGTCAAGAGCCGCTCATGGATGCTGCGCTGGAGCGCCTGTGCGAGCGCGCGCTCCTGACCGTGCAGATCAGGTCGCCCGACAGCGCCGACGAACAGCGTGTCGCCCGTGAAGACGAGCCACGGTTCATCACCGCGAGTCGTGTCCGTCACGAGTAGGCAGACGTGCGCCCAGGCGTGTCCCGGCGTTGATATGACCTCGACCCGCGTGTTGCCCAGCACCACCTCCTCTCCGTCCTTCAGCGGCTCGAATTGGAACTCGACCGGGGCCTCCACGGGTAGCCGCAGGTGTGCACCGGTCCGCTCGGCGAGCTCGAGGGCTCCGCTCGGATGGTCCGCGTGTACATGTGTGTCGAAGACATGCGCGATGCGGGCTCCTGCCGAGCCGGCGGTTTCGATGTAGTCGCCCACGAGGTCCGCGTGCGGATCGACAACGCCGACCTCGCCCTTGCTCGTGCAGCCGAACAGATATGAGGCACACCCTGTCTCGGGGACGATGAAGCGGCGGAGGATCATGTCGACAATGCCCTCGGCTGACGGTGACGCCCCCACCAGGCGAGCAGGGTTGAGGGGATGCAGAAGTTCGTCGCGGTTACGAGCCCGCAGACGCCAACCAGCACGGCTCCCAGCGCCAGAGCCGCAATTTCTTGGCCCGTGGCGAAGAGAAGCGCGACAGCGAGTAGCCAAGCTGTCGCGAGCTTGAAGGCGTGCCGGCGGCGGGGTGGGTTTGGCGGGAGCGCGGGCGCACGAAGCAACTGCCGAAGCCCGTGATTCCAAAGCATGTCGAAGGGATGGCGTGAGGTGAACCCGGCGACCAGGCCGATGGCCGACAGAACCAAGAGCATGACCGCCGATTCGAGCGCGAGGGCGGTAATCACCAGTCCGAGGCACAGAGCCGTGGGGAAGCGAAGCCCAAGCCACAGCCGGCGGGACTCAGAGTCGGCCAGGGCGTATCCCTGGGTCGAGAGGTTGCCGCGCATCCAGCCGCCGAGGGTTGCTTGTCTCCCTTCCGCCATCGTGCGTGAGGCTACGCTCCACCTAGGTATTCTTCAACGCGAATCTTCGTATAGATGGAATTCAGTTCCGGCATAGTCGACGCGCTTGAACCTCTGCGGCTGAGGCTGCTGGTCGAAGTCGGGCGCAGAGGCTCGATATCCGCGGCTGCAGAAGCGTGCAGGGTCGGCCAGCCCTCAGCGACCAAACACCTCCAGACGCTCGAGGGGGCGATTGGGGAGAAACTGATCGAGCGCGACGGGCGCGCGAGCAGTCTCACCGAAGCTGGGCGCTTGGTCTCTGCGCATGCGGTCCAGGTCTTGGACACACTCGACGCAATGCAGGAGGAGCTCCGAGCCCTGCGCGGAGCTGAGCAGGGGACGTTGTTGCTGGCGGCTTCGACCACCCCCGGGACCTACGTGCTGCCGTCGATCCTTCAGTGCTTCGCGGAGCGACACCCGCGGGTTGAGGTTGACGTCGTGATCGGGTCGAGCGCCTGGGTGGCCGAACGAGTGTCACGACGAGACGTCTCCCTGGGGCTTGCCGGCGAAGTCGACCTGCCCGCAGGTGTGGCAGCAGAGCCTTTCCTCGATGACGAAGTGATCGGCATCGCGGCGCCGGACCAGCTTAAGCTCCGGCGGGGTCGAGCCGTCCTTGGCGACGTTGCATCCCAGACGCTCTTGGTACGTGAGATTGGATCCAGCACACGTGCAGTCGCCGAACGCCACTTGGCCCGGATCGGCTACCAGCCCGCCAAGCGCTGGGAGCTTGACTCCAGCGAAGCGATCAAGCGTTCCGTCGCGGCCGGGCTTGGGGTTGCCTTTGTCTCCCGGCTCGTCGTCGAAGACGAGCTGCGTCGCGGCGAGGTCGTCTCGTTCCGACTTCAGGGGGCGGAGCGGATGCCTCGGCGGGTCCAGCTACTGCGCCCTGAGGGGCGGGACCTCACGCCGTCGGAGAGAGCCTTCGTCGGGACCCTCTGCTCATGCTGTGACGCTCAGGTTGCCGGCTGCACCGCTGGTCCGCTCATCGCCTAGGAGCGGCGGCGAGGGACTGATTCCGCAATAGCCGGTGGTGTCGGACGAGCAATAGCAACGAGCGCCATATGCCGAGCTGACGCACAAGCTCCATGGTGTCGCTCGCGGCCCAATCCTCGACGATCTGTCCGTCCTCGAAACGGCTGATGACGATTCCGGTCAAACGTACACGCCGTCCGCGGTGGGTGCCGTGGAGCGTCCAGCGAGACGCGACCCGGTTGCCCTCGCTGTCCTCAGCCTTGTCGACCCGAATATCGAGTGGGTGGGATATACGCACATCCCCGAAGCCGGAAATCTCCGTGGACGCGACGAAGTCAGGGACTGGCTGGAGCGCTTTCTCGAGGCATGGGAGGAGATGGACGTTCAGATCGTGGAGGTCGTCGAAGCCGACGACAAGATCGCCGCCCTGGTTCGGTTGAGTGGCCGAGGCAAGGGGAGCGGCGTCGAGGTGAAAGGCGGGGTGGACGCGCACGTCTGGACGATTCGGGACGGCACCGTGGTGGCAGTCACCATGTACCAGGGAACCACCGATGCGCTTCGGGAGTTGGATCCGTAGAGAAGTTCGGCCTTCCAATCGCAAAGGGGAGGAGACCATGAGCATCAAGCTCCACCGCTGTCGGTTCACGTTCTTGCGTTCGGACAGGTTTGAGTGCCACAGGGTGCAGAAGGCCTTGGACGACCAAGGCATCGATTACGAGCTCGTCAAGGCCCCCTACTTCCCTCGGAGCCGCCGGAAGGAGGTCGAGCGTCTGACTGGCCAACGACTGCTGCCCGTCATCGAGTTCGCGGACGGTTCGGCGTACCGCGAGGAGTCCGCGGATATGGCCGCCACGATCAGGAGCGGCCAACTCGACACGAAGCGAGGCGCCGCTGCTTCATGACGCTACGCGGGCTGTCGCGCGATGTCCACTGCGCTCTTGACTCCATGCGGCCAGGGCTCCCCGTGGCCGGCTACGGAGCGACGATGGAATCGAACCATCCAGCCGTGGGGTTGCCACGGCCTGCCGGTTTTGAAGACCGGATGGGCCACCAGACCCCTGCCGCTCCGTTACGGAGCCTAGTTACGAGCCCGTCGCGCTTCTAGCGGGCGCGAACCGCGGCCGTTGCGTCCGCGTAAGAGGAGTAGGCCTCGACCGCGGCGACCTTGCCGTCGCGGATCGTGTACACCAGACCGAGGGAGGTGTCGCGATCCTCGCGCGTCTCGCGGTCCGCGGTCCGGATCGTGCCCAGCGCGAGCACACGGTCACCGTGCTCGCGGAGTTCGTCGGCGTAGATGAACCACACGAAGTACTCGCGCAGGATCCACTCGAAGTACGAGCGGATGGCCTCCTCCGCACTCCCGTCGTACAGCCCCGATGCCTCGCGCAGCGGAGTGATCTCGGCGTCCTCGTGGTAGGTCGCGAGCAGCTCCGACATCGCCGCGCCGTCGCCGATCGCACAACGGTTCGACAGGCTGAACAGCCGATCGATCAGATCGACGTTGCTGTGCGACAGGGTCGTCGACTCCATCGCGGCTACCTTCCCCCCTTACGCCGGGGGGTGTCAAGGCGGGTCAGCCGGAGAGAGAGGCGCGGATCAGTTCCGGGAAGACATAGACCTCGAGCGAGACCGACACGATCAGGGCCGGGACGGCGACCGCCACCGTCACGAACGTCGCCGCCAGCAACTGATCCCAGTCACCGCGCCGGCTCGCGACGAGCCAGGCGGCCAAGGGCAAAAACAGGGCGGTCAGCTCGATCATCGCGTGGGGCAGCAGGAGGATCAGCAGGCGGCCGTTCGAGAGCCCGAACTGCGCGGCGGCGGTCGAGAGGATGCCGCCGATGAAGTAGGCCTGCGTCGACAGCGAGAAGAGCGTCGCTCCCGCGACGAACGTCATGGCATAGGGGCCGGCTTTCTCGTGCACGATCCGCGACAGGCCGCTGCGGCTGGCCGCGGAGTACGGCAGCGAGTTGAGCGCGATGAACCCGGCCACGCACGCGAAGGCGTGCAGGGCCAGGACGAGCGAGTTGCGAAACAGGATCAGGCCGATGTCTTCGGGATGCGGCCCCTGCCTCAAACCCGGGATGTAGATGCCGCTGGGGTCCGGGGTCGAGAGCCCGGCCACCGCGTACACGGCGGCGAGCAGCGCCACGGAGACGGCCGCGCTCAACGCGATCCAGGGCCTCATGACCTTCCATGGGCTCTGGTTCCAGCGACGCAGGGTCTGCTTCGTGGCGCCGACGCCCTGAAGGAAGACGAGGTCGTCGACGACTGCCATGGCGTCAGTTATCGGCGGGATCGCCCTCCGGCTCGATCCCGGCTAGACCCTATGAAACCTGGGCCGTCTCCCTACTGACCGTTGCCCGTGTAGCCGTTCGCGTAGCACGGCCCCGTCCCGCATGTGTTCACGATCCTGCCCCCGAGCTTCAGGAACTCGGATTTTTGCAGCCGTGCGGCCGGGGTGCTTCGCGGGTGGCTGTGCGGATCGGCGCCGGCCCGGGGCGGCGTGTTGGTCGTCGGTGGGGTGGGCGAACCGCTGTCCCACATGACCAGGGCCGAACCGGCAAACGGGTAGGTGTGGAACGTCGGGAGCTTGAAGTACGGGTGCACGTCGCTGTGGCGCCCCGGATCGAGAGCGGGCATCCGGACCGACGCCTTGATCGTGCGGGCCTCCACTTCGGCGGCGACATTGGCGACCTGATGGTCACCGAAAGCCGCCTGCATCAGCACCGTGTGCGGCGTGGTGTTCGGGTACGGACGGCGCGTCATGTGATGCGCGTAGCCGTTCGCCTCGCCGCGGTCCCACAGGTTCTGGATCAGCGAGAGGATCAGGGGCCGCTCGAGCTGGTTCGGGTAATTCGCGTAGAGGAACTGCGCGTACATGTCGAAGTCCACGCTGCGGCGCAGGAGCGTCGAGTAGTTCATGCCCGGCACGCCCAGCACGGCGCGGTTGAAGTCGGGCGCCAGCGCGGTGAGCGAGCCGCCCATGATGCCGCCCTGGCTGTTGCCGTCATAGAACAGCCGCCGCGTGTCGATCACCCCGGTGGTGGTGGCGCCCTTTGTGAACTGGAACGCCGCGTTGCTGCTGAATCCCTGCGGGTGGATCAGCAGACGGCCCAGGTACATGAAGTTCACGAACCCCTGCTGCGTCCGGTCGGCAAGCGACGGGAAGTTCGAGAGATCGCCCAGGATCGAGGCGATGTTCGGGACGTCCTGGGTGGACATGCCGGACCAGTCGGTGGCGCAGAAGACGAAGTTGTGCTCGTTGGCCATCGACTTGACGTTCCCGGCGGTGATCTCCGAGGCGCTGCCGAGCAGCCCGTGCCCATACAACGAGGCCCTCGACTGCAGCACCTGCGGCCCGTCCACGGCGACGCGGGGGATCAAGCAGATGAAGTTGGCGAGCTGCATGTTGCCGGGTGTGCGCAGGGGAACGGACGACCCCGGCGCATACGCGAACCTGGATCCCGGCGGGCAGCCCGCCGCGTTCAGGTAGCACGGAACCGGGAACGTGCCCTCGACCTTGCGCGCGACCTTGTCGTCCTCCGCCGCCGTGTAGTCGGTCACGGAGCTGACGGTGAAGGCCGGTGAGGTGCCCTCGACGCGCAGGTTGCGGAGGTCCGTGTCGCCGAGTTGCGCGAATGCGTCGTTCCGGATGGAGAGCGCACGCTCGCTCAGGCTGCGCTCGCTGGCAACGGTGAAGTCCCACGCGAGGTAGAGGTCGTCGCGATCGATCCCGGCCTGATCGAGCGAGGTGAAGAGGGATTCCATGTGCGGCCGGCGTGCTTCGACCGCCGGGTCCGCGCTGGGGATGGAGTCGCGGTACGTCCGGAACGGAAGTTGGGCCTCGATAATCGCTCCCGACGCATTCCGCAGCTTTCTGAGCGCGACGATGTAATGCCCGCCCTCCTGGAAGTTGACCCCCGGGCGGATGATCAGGTTGACGTCGCTCGGGTTCGACGGGTTCGCGTCCAGCTCCGACCAGATCAGGTGCCGCCTGCGGGTGGCGGTGTTGATCACCACGATCGGTTGATCGGCGCGGCGGAACTGGGACATGTCGGTGATGGGCACTGCGTCCGTGTTCTGGAAGGCGGTCGGCGTCTCCAGGCCGGGCACCTTGGTGACGATCTCCTGGCCCGGGCTGAAGCCGTCGTTGCGGTTCCAGTCGTCAGGCCGGATCGGGTTGTTTGCGATGTTGCGGGGCATCGCCAGGATGTTCAGGTCCAGACGGCGACCCGTGTCCGTGCCCGAGTCCGCGACGGTGAAGTAGTCGTTGGGCCAAGGTTGCAGGCAAACGGCGGGGTCCAGCGGATCGCAGCCCCCGCCCACGGTTTGCGCCTGTGCGGGGACGGCCACCACCACGGCCGCAATCGCAGTCAAGACTGAAAGCAGTCCGCGGGTCCTGTGTGCAGCCAAGATCGCTCCCCTCCATCCGCTTGGTCCGAACGCGCGTAACTATGACCCGCTGGGGCTGGAAGTCAAGTCTGAAGTCGCGGGGCACCCGACTGCGATCGGCTAGGTTTCGCTCATGGAAACCATGCACTGGGACAGCCGGCCGAAGCTGCGCAGACCCGCCCTGGTCTGCTCCTTCAAGGGGTGGAACGACGCGGCCGAGTCGGCCACGACCGCCCTCGGGTTCGTGGCGTCGAAATGGGGCGCAGAGCGCTTCGGGGCGATCGACCCGGAGGAGTTCTTCGACTTCCAGGTCACACGGCCCACCGTGAGGCTGTCCGAGGGGGTCACCCGGGTGATCGAGTGGCCCGAGCTCGAGCTCTCGAGCGCCCGCCCTCCCGAGGGGCAGCGCGACGTCGTGTTCCTCACGGGTGCCGAGCCGAACCTGCGCTGGAAGACCTTCGCGGCGACCGTGGTCGAGGTCGCCCGCGAGCTGAAGGTGGACATGGTCGTATCGCTCGGCGCGCTGCTCGCCGACGTTCCGCACACGCGGCCTGTGCAGATCACCGGGATCGCCGGCGATGCGGAGCTGTCGGAGCGGCTCGGCTTCACCGCGACCCGCTACGAGGGCCCCACGGGCATCGTCGGCGTGGTCCAGGACGCGGCCACGAAGGCGGGCATGCTGGCCGCGAGCCTGTGGGCTCCCGTACCCCACTACGTCGCGACGGTGCCGAGCCCGAAGGCGACCATCGCCCTGCTCGGCCGGCTCCAGGATTTGCTCGAGGTTTCGATCGACATGACCGACCTCGAGGAGGCGGCCGTGGACTACGAGCGCCGGCTCGACGAGGCGGTCGCGAGCGAGCCCGAGGTCCGCATGCTGGTGGAGCGGCTCGAGCGCCAGATGGACGACGAGGAGATCTCCTTCCGCAACCTCCCCTCGGGCGACTCGATCGCACGCGAGTTCGAGCGCTTCCTCAAGGAGCAAGGGGAAGAGAAGTAAACGCCGTGCGCCGTTACGCCGTTCGCCGAGGATTGTGCGCCGTCGCGCTCGTTGCGCTGGTCGTGCTTGTTACCGGCTGCGGTGACGACTCCAAGGACAAGACGACGGCGGCCGAGACCACTACGGCCGAGACCACGACGGCGCAGAAGAATGGGCCTGTGCCCCCGTCGCTGCGGACGATCGAGTCCGCGTCCGAGGACATCATCGACCTGGCGCTGGCAGGGAAGCGGGGGGAGGTGGTGCAGAAGGCCAAGCGGCTCGATGCGGCGGCGAAGGGGGAGCCGGGCGACGAGCTCAAGACTCGTGCGGCGCGTGTCACAAAGCTGGCACCCTCCGCGCCGCTGCTGCAGGTTGCAATCGCTTCGAACCAGGTATTCGAGCTCGTTCCAGCACTCTTTGCGCAATACAAGACAGTCGTGCCGTCTTCAGTGACGACGCTCGACTACCTCGACTTCGAGGCGAAGCTCGAATCGCGCGCGAACGACAGGGCCAAGCTGCGCCGGGCCGCGACGCTGCTCGGAACGACGTGGGACTCACTCCGTTCACAGGTGAAGGACACGCGGGCCGCCGCCCGATTCGACGCTCACGTGCGCGCGATCAGGAAGCTGACCGACAACGCCAATCCCGAAAAGACGCAGCGCGAGGCGCAGCACGGCCTCGACCTGGTCGACGAGCTCGAGGAGAGCTTCGAAGAGAAATAGCCGGAATTCTGCGAGCAGAATTCCGGGTTCACCTTTCGGCTGCCGGGCAGATCAGCTGGAAGTCGCAGATGGAGCAGGCGCCGAACGACGGCTTCGGCTCGAACTCCTGGGCGAGGATCCCGGTCGCGACCTCGGTGGCCGTGTCGGTGATGCGGATCACGTCCTCCTGCGACGGCTCCAGTGGGACGCGCTCGTCGTCCAGCAGGTAGTAGTAGCTCTGCCGTGCCGAGTCGAGCTTCCATGATTCGCGAGCGCCGATCTGGTACAGCGAGAGCTGGATGTCGTCCTTGAGCTGCGATTTCGTGCGCGCGCGGCCGGTCTTGTAGTCGATCAGCTCGTAGGAGCCGTCGGGGTGGCGGTCCACGCGGTCCACGCGCCCGCGGAGCAGATGCGGGCCGATGCGGAACGAGAAGCTGCGCTCGAACCACATGGGTGAGCCACGGTCGCCCGCAAAGCGCTGGTGGTAGCGCTCGAGGGCCGTGACCGCCTTCTCGTGCAGCTGGCGCTCCTCGTTGGAGTCGCTGAATCCGTGCCGCTGCCACCCCGCCTCGAACAGCGTCATCAGCTTGTCCGGCGTCGGCTCGCGGATCACGTCGACCCCGGCCGTCAACTCCTCGTTGGCGAGCTGGGAGTGGTAGCGCTCCAGGACCTGGTGCACGAGGATCCCGAACCGCTGCGGCAGGGTCTGCTCTTTCGGGATGTTGTAGACGCGGGCGAACTTGTACTTGAGCGGACACGTCCGGTAGACGTCGATGTCGCTCGCCGACAGCATCAGCCCGCCGCCGCGGATCGGCAGGTAGGCCTCCAGCGACACGTCGGACTGGTCGCCCACGATCTTGCGGCGGCGCAGGTTCTCGCGCTCGGTCTCGAGGAGTAACTCGTCCAGGTTGGAGTCCTGGTAGATCTGACGCTGCTCGGCGCTCGCGGTCTGCGTGATCAACGAGTTGATCTCCGCGATCGCCGCGGGCAGCTCCTCCGGGCGCGGGTGGCGCTCGATCAGCGACGCGAGCTTCAGCATCTCCATGTAGCGGGCGATCGCGCCCGCCGCGTCAAGGTGCGCGTCGAGGCGCATCTCGCCCAGGCGGGCGCCGACCTGGGCGACTCCGTTCATCACCTCGTCGCGCAGCATGCGGAACGCGGCGTAGAGATCCTCGTGGATGCCGAGCAGCTCCTCGTTGCGCTCCTCCTCTGCGGCGCCGATCGCAGCCCGCGCCTCTTCATAGAAGGGGGAGGGCTTCTGCTCTGTCTGGTCCCCCGCGCCCCCCATCTTCGGCCAGGAGAGCACGAGCCGCTTGCGGGCACGGGTCATCGCGACGTACAGCAGGCGCCGCATCTCGGCGACGTGGGCCTCGGTGCTGGTCCCTGGGAGCTCTTCTTTTAGCAGCGCGTCCGGCACCAGCTCGCTGGAGCGGCGCCGGCCCGGCATGCGGCTCTGCTGGACCCCCAGCACGTACACGCAGTCGAACTCGAGGCCCTTGGCGCCGTGCATCGTCATCACCTTCACGGCATGCGGGTGGCCGTGCACGACCGCGTCCTCCTCCCGCAGCCCCGCGGCCGACACGGCGGACACGTACTCGGCGAAGTCGCGAGAGGTGCGCCCCGGGCGCCGGCGCACCCAGGCAGCGGCCAGGTCGGCGAACTTCGCGATGTTCACGAGCCGCTCGAGCGACTCGGAGCTCGTGTTGAACAGGTGCTGCTTGCGCAGGCCGATCCGCTCGATCAGCCGGTGCACGAAGAGGTCGGGGCGCATCTCGTCGAAGGCACGGCACGCGCTGCGGTGCAGCTTCAGGAAGTTCTCGATGCGCGCACGTCCCTCGGGCGGGACGTCGGGAGACTCGAGCGCGGCGCGCAGCCCGGTGATCATGTCGCTCTTGCGCCGGCGCGCGATTGTCGTGCAGCGCGCGAGGTCGACGGGGCCGAGCTCGACCGGGGGACGCATCAACGCCCGCACCACCGCGCGCGAGTCCTGCGGGTCGGCGAGCAACCGCAGCCAGGCGAGCAGGTCGCGAACCTCGGACCGCTCGAAGAATCCCGCTCCCCCGACCAGGCGGTACGGGATGCCGCGTTCCTCGAGCGCCGTTGCCATCAGCTGACCCTCGTTGCGTACAGAGCGCACCAGCACGGCGGTCTCGGCGGGGTCGACGCCGTCCGCCACCAGCTGCTCGATCTCGGCCGCCACCGCCTGCGCCTGCGCACGCTCGTTCTCGCAGCGCCAGAACGACACCGGATCGAGATCGAGCGCGCGGCGGCTGCGCCCGGAGCGAAGCTTCTTCGGCAGGCGATGCTCGTTCGGCTCGACCACCGCATGCGCCGCGTCCAGGATCGCCTGGTTGGACCGGTAGTTGGTCTCGAGGGTGATGACCTTGGCGTCCGGGAACGTCTGCTGGAAGTCGACGATGTTCTTTCGGGAGGCGCCCCGGAACCGGTAGATCGACTGGTCGTCGTCGCCGACCACGACCACGTTGCCGTGGTCCGCGACCAGCAGGCGGAGCAGCTGCTGCTGGGCGTAGTTGGTGTCCTGATACTCGTCGACCAGCACCGCGCGGTAGCGCTCTGACACGCGCCGCCGGGCCGCGGGCCGCTCGTCGAGCAACCGGATCGCGCGCACGATCATCTCGCCGAAGTCCATCGACCCGGTCTCGTCGAGCAGGCGGTCGTGGTCCGCGTACAGACGTGCGAACTCGGCCTCGCGGGCGCTCGAGTCGCGTTGCGCCTCGTCGTCGCTCGACGCGAGCGACTCCGCCCAGGCGAGGTATTCGGCGGCGGGCACCATCTCGTCCTTGAGGCGGTCGATCCGCTCGATCAGCTTTGCCAGGAACGGCGCCGGGTTGCCGCGCATGTCGTGGTGGCGCACGTCGAGGCTGTCGAGGCGCTCCATCATCAGGGCGAGCCGGTCGGCGGGCGTCGCCGGGTGAAAGAACGGGTCGAAGCCGGCCTCCAGCGCCTCCTCCTGCAGGACCCGCACGCAGAAGGCATGGAAGGTCGTGCAGACGAGCTCCTCGTACGGGTTCTGGAGCAGCTCCTCGGCGCGCGAGCGCATCTCCTCCGCCGCCTTCGTGGAGAAGGTCAGCGCGAGGACGTTCTCGGGCGGGATGCCCTGGTCGGCCAGCCACGCGATGCGGCGCGTGATCACGCGCGTCTTGCCGCTCCCCGCCCCGGCCAGCACGAGGAGGGGCCCGCCGGGGTGGGTGACCGCCTCGCGCTGAGCTTCGTTCAGGCCCTCGAGCAACCGTTCCGCCATCGCAGTGATGGTAACCCGGCCCCATGCCGGGTCTATAGTCGTCCGCCGTGCCCCCGGAGAAGGAAAACGCGCTCGCTGCGGATTGGATCGGGCTGTGCCGCCGCGCCACGGAGGGCATGAAGGAGATGTTCGCCGGGCATCCGGCAACCCTGGATCGTGAGGGTGGCACCACGCGGGGGGCCGGTGGGGACCGAACCCTGGTGATCGACAGCGCTGCCGAGGACCTCGTGTTCGCGGAGCTCGATGCTCTTCACGGGCAGGGGTACGACTTCACCGCGATCTCCGAGGAGCGCGGCTTGGTCGCGTTCGGAGACGGGGCGAGCAAGGTGCGGGTCGTGATCGACCCGATCGACGGATCGCTGAACGCGAAACGGCTGATTCCACTCTGTGCGCTGAGTATTGCGGTCGCATCCGGTGACACGATGGAGGACGTCGAGTTCGCGTACGTACACGACTTTGGAACGGGCGAGGAGTACACGGCCACGCGCGACCAGGGCGCGATGCTGAACGGCGAGGTGCTCGACACGGAGGTCGGCGGGGAGAGTCTCGAGGTCGTCGGCATGGAGTCGGCGCGACCGGAGTGGCTGGCTCCGGTCGCCGCGCAGCTCGAGGACAAGGTGTACCGGCTCCGAGTGATCGGCACGATTGCCATGTCCCTGTGTTACGTCGCCGCCGCGCGCTTCGACGGCATGGTGACCACCGATGTATGCCGCTCCGTCGACGCGGCCGCGGGACAGCTGATCGCTCGCGAGGCCGGAGCCTACGTGGACTTCCTGAAGCACGGCGGGATCGAGGCCCCGCTCGACCTCGACGCGCGCTACCGCATGGTCGCGGCAAGGTCACCCGAGCATCTGGAGACGCTGGTGCGAGGGCTCACGGCGGGGCGACCGCTGGATTAGTGCGCCGTTCGCCGTTCGCCGTAGCGCCGGTTTTCGGCGAACGGCGTAACGGCGTAACTCATTCCGCCAGCAGCTCCGCGAACTGCCCCGCGTTCCTTACTCCGTAGTCCGCGTAGCAGTTGTTCATCAGGACGTGGAGTTGCTTTGACTTGCCGGCCAGCTCGCGCGCGGGCGCGACCCACTTGCGCAGCTCGTCCTCGTCGTACAGGTACCTGAAGCGCTCGGCCGCGGTGATGCCGCGCTTCTCCCAGTTCTCCGCGTTGTGGCCGTGGAAGCGGATCATCGCGAGGTCGGGGGAAGTGGCTGCGACGACCGGCGGCACCGACGTCTTGAAACCCTGGGGCTCGTCGACGACGACGTAGGTCGCGCCGATGTCGCGCAGGGTGTCGAGCGTGCGCTCCTGCTTGCCCTTCTTCATCCACCCCGCGCCGCGGAACTCGATCGCAGGTTGCGCCGGGGAGCGTTCGGCAAGCTCGCGCAGGTACGCGACGTTGTCGCGGCTGGCCGCGAACCACTGTGGGAACTGGTAGAGGATCGCGCTCAGCTTGCCGGCGTCGGCAAGCGGCCGCAGCGCTCCGGCGAACATGTCCCACACCGCCTCGAGCGCGTCCGGCGGCAGGTCCCGGGGATAGACGCGGGCCTTCGACTTCGTCGCCTCGGGCAGCATCTCGCGGATCGGCTCGGGCAGCGAGCGAGTCGCCACGGCGTGATGCGTCATCAGCCCGAACGCCTTCACGTTGAAGACGAAGTGGTCGGGCGTGCGCTGCGCCCACAACGTCGCGTTGCGCTCCGACGGCAGCGCGTAGAACGTCGCGTCCACCTCCACGAGCGGGAAGTTCTCGGAGTAGAACCGCAGCCGGTCCTCCGGCTTCTTCGCGTCCACCGGGTAGAACGCCTTCGACTTCAGCAGCGTGGGATCGGTCCAGCTCGAGGTGCCGTAGTAGATGTTGCCGACGGGGCCGCCGGTCACGCCGTCAACGTCAGGCGGCGCGGGCCCGAGCGGAAGCCGCGCTCGACGAGCAGCTCCTCGACGGCCGACCCGAGCACCGGCTCGCCGTCCCAGCGCTCGATCCCCAGGCGCCGCAGCGGTCCGCCGGAGCGCACGAACTCGGCGAGCGCGTCGAGCGCGGTCGGCAGCCACTCCTCCGCGTGGTCGGCGAGCGACACGAGGCCGCGGCCGCCCGCCTCTACATAGAGGACGGCGCGCCCGTCCAGCAAGACCACGTAGGCGCCGGGCACCCGTGCCGGGCGCCGGGCCTGATCTTCGCGCCGCGGCCAGGGCAGCACCGCCCCGTACAGGTTGGCGGGGTCCTGGGCAGCAAGCACCACGGCGTCACCGCCGGCCTCGCGGTGCGTGCGCAGCCGCTCGACGGCCGCCGAGAGCGCGAACTGCGCGCCGCCGAGGCCCTCGACGAAGTACCCGCGCCGAGCCGAGCCGAGTGTCTCGAGCGCCGACAGCTCCGCGTACACGCTCGCGAACCCTCCGGGGACGCGCTCCCCGATTACTGTCTCGCGCGCGACCAGGCCGTGACGCTCGAGCAGCAGCTCCGCACGTGCCTGCGCGCGCTCCTTCTCGGACGGGCGCGGCTCGAAGAGGCGGCTCGCCAGGCTCCACCGGCCCTGCAGCTGGGGCTGGGACCCGCTGCGCCGGGAGCCGAACCGCCGGCGCCTCCCGCTCTGGTGGACGGGCGGGGCCAGGGACAGCCGCCGCGCCCGCAGCGGCGCAAAGGCGTCGTTCGTGACCTCACCCGCCCACACGAGGTCCCACAGCGCATCGCGCAGGTCGACCGGTGACACGTCGAGGTCCACCAGCAGGTCGGCCCAGAACGCGGCGCCGCCTGCGAGCCGCTCGCGCAGCGCGTCGTGCGCACGGCCCGGAGGCCCGTTCTCCAACGGCTCCTGAGGCGGGCCGAGGAACGGCGCGTCCTCGCGGAAGTAGAGGGCCACGCGGCCGCCGCGCCCCGAGCCGCTGCCCGCGCCGGTCCACACGACCTCTCCCGCAGCGCACAGCCGGTCGAGCCAGGTGCGGTCGTAGCTGCCGAGGCGCCGCGGCAGGACATCGCGCTCCCACGTCTCGGGAGTGAAAGCAAGTCCCTGTAGAGGGGTGAGCACCTCGCGCAGCCGGTCCGGTGCCGCGTCGAGCGGCATCCGCTCTCCCTCGGCCTTCGCGCCGCTGCGCGCGTAGCGGTCGATGCCGTGCCACGACACGGCGAAGCGCGCGAGCGTCGCCTGGTCTGTCGGCTCGATCTCCTTGCGCAGGGCGGCGAGACTTGCGCGGCGCAGGCGGCGAAGGACGTCGGGGTCGCACCACTCGCGCTCCTGCCCGCCGCGGACATCGGTGCTCGGCCGGATCTCGCCGCGCACCAGCTCGTCGGCGCGCTCGAGGGCCGCAAGCGCCTCGGCCGCGCGCTGGGGTTCGAGTCCGTAGCGCCGCGAGATCTCGGCCGTCGTGAAGGGACCGTGAGTGCGTGCGTAGCGGCGCAGGAGCTTCTCCAGCGGACCGGCCACGTCGGCCAGGAACCGTTCGGGCAGGCCGGCGGGCGGCACGACGCCGAGCGCGTCACGGTAGAGCGCGGCGTCGCCCGCGTCGATCCAGCGCTGCTCGGACGCGAGGCGGATCTTCACCGCCCGCCGCTCGCTCACGAGCCGCCCCGCCAGGCGCTGCGCGTCGATCCCGGGGACGACGCGCGCCTGCAGCTCGTCGTCGGAGAGGTCACCGAGCGAGCGCAGCAGGTCGTGCAGCTGGTCGGCGTCAGCCGCTGCGCGCGCTGGATCGAGTCGCTGGAGCTGCTCCTCCACGGACGACAGCGCATCGGGATCGATCAGCTCGCGCAGCTCCTCCGAGCCGAGCAGCTCGCGCAGCAGGTCGCGGTCGAGGGCGAGCGCCGCCGCGCGCTGCTCCGCACGCGGGGTGTCTCCCTCGTACATGTAGGTCGCGATGTAGTCGAACAGCAGGCTCTGCGCAAAGGGAGAGGCGGTCGGCGTCTCCACCTCGACGAGCGCGACCTCGCGGCGCTCGAGCCGTTCGAGCAGGGTCTTCAGCGCCGGGAGGTCGAGCCAGTCCTGCAGGCACTCGCGGTAGGTCTCGAGCACGACCGGGAACTCGCCGAAGCGGCGCGCGACCTGCAGCAGTCCCTGCGCCTTCAGCCGCTGCTGCCACAGCGGCGTGCGCTGGTTCGGCATGCGGCGCGGAATCAGCAGCGCGCGGGCCGCGGCCTCGCGAAAGCGCGAGCCGAACAGCGCGGTGTTGCCGAGCTCGGAGGTGACGAGCTCCTCGAGCTCCTCCGGGTCGAGCAATGCGAGGTCGGAGGGCGGCGGGTCGTCCGCGTCGGGAAGGTGCAGGATCACGCCGTCGTCCGACCAGATCGCGTCGGCGTCGAGGTCGCGTTCCGCCCGCAACCGGGCTGAGACAGCCATCGCCCACGCTGCGTGGACGCGCCCGCCGAACGGGGTCAGGACGCACAGCCGCCAGTCGCCGATCTCGTCGCGGAAGCGCTCGATCACGATCGTGCGGTCGGACGGCACGGCGCGGGTCGCCTCGCGCTGCTCGTTGAGGTAGCGGTAGACGTTGTCGGCCGCGAACTCGTCCAGGTCGTAGTCACCGCGCAGCAACTCGAGCGCCCGCTGCTGCGGCATCTCCGACACCTCTCGCTGGAACGCTCCCACGGCAGAGCCCAGCTCGAACGTGCGACCGATGCCGTCGCCC
Source organism: Solirubrobacterales bacterium (assembly GCA_038203635.1). GTDB lineage: Bacteria > Actinomycetota > Thermoleophilia > Solirubrobacterales > JBBDJG01 > DASRIA01. Next base: position 2,632 of record JBBRDT010000026.1, on the reverse strand, counting down.
TTCCAGAATGGGATCGCGCCGGGAACCTCGGGCGCCGGCGTGACGATCACGCGGTCCCGGGTGATGTCCTCGATCCGCCACGTCGTGGAGCCGAGGCGGAAGGCCTGGCCCACCCGCGCTTCGTAGACCATCTCCTCGTCCAGCTCTCCCACCCGGCGGCCGTCCGGCAGGTGCACCCCGTAGAGGCCGCGGTCGGGAATCGTGCCCGCGTTCGTGAGCGCCAGCTTCTGCGAGCCGCGGCGCGCGCGCAGCGTGCCCTCGATGCGGTCCCACACGAGCCGCGGCCGCAGCTCGGCGAACTCGTCCGAGGGATAGCGCCCATCGAGCATGTCGAGCACGTTTTCGAGCTGCGTGGCTGACAGGTCCCGGTAGGGGTAGGCGGACGTGACCACGCGATGCAGGTCGTCGACGGTCCAGTCCTGGCCCGCCACCATCGCGACCACGTGCTGCGACAGCACGTCGAGTGGAGAGCGGGGAATGACCGTGGCCTCGATCGCGCGCTCGCGCATCAGCTTCGTCACGACGGCGCACTCGACGAGGTCTGCGCGGAACTTCGGGAAGATCCGGCCCTTCGACACCTGGGACAGCGTGTGACCCGCGCGACCCACGCGCTGCAGCCCGCGCGCAACCGACTTCGGCGACTCGATCTGCACGACGAGGTCGACCGCGCCCATGTCGATGCCGAGCTCGAGGGAGCTGGTGGCCACGAGGCACCGCAGCCGCCCGGACTTCAGCTCCTCCTCGATCTCCGTGCGCGCCTCGCGCGACAGCGAGCCGTGGTGCGAGCGCGCGATCTGCTCCTCGGCGAGGTCGTTGAGGCGCAGCGCGAGCCGCTCGGCCAGGCGCCGGTTGTTGACGAACACGATCGTGGAGGAGTGCTCGCGCACCATCTCCAGCACGCGCGGGTAGATGCTGGGCCAGATCGAGCGGCGGCTCGCGGAGTCGCCGTTGACGGCCAGCGCGGGGTCCGCGGTGTCGGCGAGGGGATCGGTTTCCGGGTCGCGCAGGTCGGCGACCGGCACGACGACCTGCAGGTCGAGCGGCTTGTCGGCGTGCGCCTCCACGATCGTCACGGGCCGTGGCGTCCCATCCGAGACGCCGCCGAGGAACCGCCCGATCTCGTCGATCGGGCGCTGCGTTGCGGACAACCCGATGCGTTGGAGCGGCTGCTCGCGGCCGTTCGCGCGGACCAGCTCTTCCAGCCGCTCGAGGGCGAGGGATAGGTGCGAGCCGCGCTTGCTGGCCGCCACCGCGTGGATCTCGTCCACGATCACGCACTCCGCCCGGGCGATCGTCTCGCGGGCCCGCGAGGTGAGCATCAAATAGAGCGACTCGGGCGTCGTGATCAGGATGTCGGGCGGGCGCCGCAGCATCTGCGCGCGCTCCTTCTGGGGCGTGTCACCCGTCCGGATGCCGACCCGGATCCGCTCGGCGCCGGGAATCGCGCTCAGCGGCACCTGCAGGTTGCGGTCGATGTCATAGCCGAGCGCCTTCAGCGGCGAGATGTAGATGACGCGCGTGCGCTCCTCGTCGCCTTCTTTCTTCTCACGTATGAGGCGGTCGATCGCCCAGAGGAAGGCGGACAGGGTCTTGCCCGACCCGGTGGGCGCGGCGATCAGCGTGCTCTCGCCGCGGGCAATCGGCGGCCAGCCCTCCACCTGCGGCGGCGTGGGCTCCCCGAAGGCGCGCTCGAACCATTCCCGGACGGGCGGCGAAAAATGTGTGAGGACGGCGGGCGTCACTACCTATGGGCAGGGTAGCGCTGCTTAGACTGCGCCCATGCTGGACTTCGAGACCGTCTGTTACCTGGAGAACCCCAAGACCGGGTCCACGTACGTAGTGGAGTTCCTGCGGATCTTCTGCGCGGATCGACTGGTGCGCTTCCGCAAGCACGCGATGGTCCCGGCCGTCAAGGACAAATTCTACTTCCTGAACGTCCGAGAGCCGCTCGACCTCTACAAATCCCTCTACAGCTTCGGCCTCGATGGCCGAGGCGGGGTCTACACGCGACTCGCGCGGGCCGGGCACGCCGGCCTGTACGAGCACGGGGCGGCCGGGTTCGCGCCCTGGATGGAGTTCATGCTGGACGACTCCCACTCGTCTCTGCTCGACCCCGCCTACTCGCCCGAGATCGCGCGCCGGCTCGGGCTCGTCTCCTATCGCTTCCTGGTACTGACCTCACCGGTCTTTATGCGGGACCCGAGTGCCTTCCAGGGCGACATCATGGACACCTACGAAAGGGAATCGATCCTGAATGCGGTCGTGCGATACGAGTCGCTGAGCGACGACCTCGGCGACCTGGTGACGGGCCCCTTGCGGCAGTCGATGCGCGACGTCGACGGCGCACTCGCGTGGCTGCGCGAATCCCCCAGGATCAACCAGTCGAGCCGCGGGGATCGCGACCCTCTGCCCGACCTGACGCAGGAGCTGCTCGGCAAGCTGCAGGAGAAGGAGTCGGTCGTGTACCGGCTCTTCTATCCGTCCGGGCCCGGCTAGATGGTTGATTCCGAATCCGCGTGCCCACGGGGGCGCGAGAACCGAGCTGGACAAGGACGCAGGGTGAAGCCCATGCTGGTTGCATGGGCGAGCCCGAGGACGCAGATCCAGCGAAGGTTCGCAGCGTCATCCGTGG
>JBBRDT010000025.1:0-38476 GCA_038203635.1 Solirubrobacterales bacterium | reverse complement strand
ACGTGGATGTCGGGCAGTGAGGGCAACATGCATTTCGGCGATCGCCGGCTGGGGTGCGTGGGAATGGTTTCCATGCTGCCCGACATGGCGCCGGTCGCAACCGGCCTCGCGCTCTCCTTCAAGATGCGCCGCGAGCCAAGGGTCGCCATGACGTACTTCGGCGAGGGTTCCACGGCCAACGGCCAGTGGCACGAGGCGATGAACTTCGCCGGGATCCATCGGCTGCCGGTCGTGTTCCTGCTGGAGAACAACAAGTACGCGTACTCGACGCCGAACGAGCTGGAGTTCGCGGTGGACCCGGTGGAGCGGGCCCCGGGCTACGGCTTCCCCGGCGTGTCGGTCGACGGCAACGACGTCGAGGCGGTCTTCGAGGCTTCACGCGTCGCGGCCGACCGCGCCCGCGCGGGCGAAGGCCCGACGCTGATCGAGTGCCACACGATGCGCATGCACGGACACGGCGCCCACGACGACATGTCCTACGTGCCGCAGGAGCTGTTCGCGGAGTGGGAGGCGCGCGACCCGATCGCGACCTACGCCGCGCGGCTGATCGCCGACCACGGCTTCACCGGCGCGGAGATCGAGGCGCTGCGCGAAGCGGTCAAGGCCGAGGTGGACGAGGGAGCCCGCAGTGCGCTCGAGCAGCCGATGCCCGACCCGGGCGAGGCCGCTGACGGCGTTTTCGCGGACACCTGGGAACCGCTCGGCGACGGCAACGCGCCATGGTCGTACTGGAGAGCGAACGGAAGGCCGCGTTGAGCGAGATGACCTACCTCGAGGCGATCTCGGACGGGCTGCGCGAGGAGATGCGCCGCGACGACACCGTGTTCTGCCTCGGCGAGGACATCGGGGTGTTCGGCGGCGCCTTCAAGGTGACCGCGGGCTTCCACGATGAGTTCGGCGCCGAGCGCGTCCTGGACATGCCGCTGGCGGAGAACCTGATCATCGGGGCAGCCGTTGGCGCGGCCACCGAGGGAATGCGGCCCGTGTGCGAGATGCAGTTCGCCGACTTCATCGCGTGCGGGTTCGATCAACTCGTGAACGTCGCGGCCAAGCTCCACTACCGGCAGGGCATGGCAGTCCCGATCGTCGTGCGGCTGCCGACGGGCGGCGGCTTCTCCGGCGGCCCGTTCCACTCCCAGAATCCGGAGGCATGGTTCCTGCAGGCGCCCGGGCTGAAGGTCGTGGCGCCCGCGACGGCGGCGGACGCGAAGGGCCTGCTGGTGAGCGCGATCCGCGATCCGAACCCGGTGATGTTCCTCGAGCACAAGCACCTGTACCGGCGGGTGCGGGACGATGTTCCCTCAGGCGAGCACACCGTGCCGATCGGCGAGGCGCGCGTGGTGCGCGAGGGGGGCGAACTCTCGATCTTCGCCTACGGCTCCACGGTCGGCCTCGCGCAGCAGGCTGCCGCGGAGCTCGACGAGGATGTCGAGATCGTCGACCTGCGCACGCTGTGTCCGCTCGATCGCGACACGATCCTGGCGAGCGCTCGCAAGACCGGCAAGGTGCTGATCGCGCACGAGGCGACACGGTCGTGCGGCGTCGGCGCCGAGGTCGCGGCGCTGATCGGCGAGGAGGCCTTCGAGGATCTCGACGCTCCCGTGCGCCGCCTGACCGCGCCCGACGTGCCGATTCCCTTCAGCCCGTCGCTCGAGCAGCACGTGCTGCCTGACCTGGACGACATGAAGGAGGCCGCCCGTGAGCTCCTCGCATACTGAGACCGTGGTCGAGGTGACCATGCCGCAGATGGGCGTGTCGGTGGCCGAGGGCACGATCGTCGCCTGGCGCAAGCACCCCGGCGACTGGGTGGAGGCCGACGAGACGGTGTGCGACATCACCACCGACAAGATCGACACGGAGATCCCCTCGCCGGCCAGCGGCCGGCTGGTGGAGATACTGGTGGAGGAGAACAGGACGGTCACGGTCGGGACGCCGCTGGCGAGGATCGACACCGGCGCACATCCAGGCGAGCCCCACGCGGCGGAGAGCAACGGTCACGAGACGGTCGAGAAGGCCGAGAAGCCGGACCGCTCGCACGTCATCTCCCCCGTCGTGCGAAGAGTCGCAGCGGAGCACGACATCGATCTCACACAGGTCACGGGCACGGGTGTTGGCGGCCGCATCCGCAAGAAGGACGTCCTCGCGTTCATCGAGACGGGCGAAATGAAGGAGCGACCGCTCCACACAGAGTCGCCATACAGGCCGGAGCCCCACCCGGCGAACGGCGAACGGCGCACGGCGCTTTCACCCATGCGCCGCCAGATCGCGGAGCACATGCTGCGCAGCAGGCGCACGGCGGCGCACGTGACAACGTTTGCGGAGGTCGACATGAGCCGCGTGATCGCCCGTCGCGCAGCGTTGAAGGAGCAGTTCGCGGCTCGCGGCGTGCCTCTCACCTACCTCGCGTTCGTCGCGCGCGCGACCGTGTCCGTACTCCAGGATCAGCCTGTTCTGAACGCGTCGATCGACGGCGACGACCTGGTCCACCACGACGACGTCAACCTCGGCATCGCGGTCGCCCTGGAGGACGGCCTGATCGTGCCGGTGATCCCGAAGGCACAGCGGCTCAGCCTCGAGGGGATCGCCGCGGCGATCGGTGATCTGTCCACCCGGGCGCGGTCGAAGCAGCTAGCGTCCGAAGATGTCCAGGGTGGGACCTTCACGATCACCAACCCCGGTCAGTTCGGGACGACCCTCGCGACACCGATCATCAACCAGCCTCAGGTGGCGATCCTCGATCTCGAGGCGGTCGTCAAGCGGGCCGTCGTATTGGAGGGCCCCGGCGGCGACTCGATCGCGATCCGGCCGATGGTCAACCTGTGCCTGTCGTTCGACCACCGCGCCCTGGACGGCGCCGAAGCGGCCCGGTTCCTGGGTGCGGTGAAGGCGCGCCTGGAACAATGGGCTGACGATGTCTGAGGCAGGCCACCTCCCGCCCGAGATCTGGTGCGTGCGCCGGGGCCTCGTGCCCTATGCGGACGCCCTGCGCGAGCAGAAGGAGCTGGAGGCGTACCGGCAGTCCGGCCGGGTGCCCGATGTGCTGCTCCTGCTGGAGCACCCGCCCGTCTACACGCGCGGCCGGCGCTCCGAGCCCGGCGAGCTGCCGATGGGCGAGGAGTGGTACCGCGCCCAGGGCATCGACGTGGTGCAGACCGACCGCGGCGGGCGCATCACCTATCACGGCCCGGGTCAGCTCGTCGGCTATCCGATCATGAGCCTCAAGCCGTACCGCGACGACGTGGAGCAGTTCATCCGCCGCATGGAGTCGGCGATCATCACCACACTCGCCGACGTCGGTATCGCGGCCGGTCCGATCGAGGGATTGACCGGAGTGTGGACCCACGAGCCGCGCAAGATCGCTTCGATCGGCGTGCACGTGAGCCGCGGCGTCACCACCCACGGCTTTGCGATCAACGTCAACAACGACCTGCAGCCGTTCGAATGGATCGTTCCATGCGGGATCGAGAACTGCCGCATGACCTCCGTCTCGCGCGAGCTGGGCGCGCAGTTCGACATGGAGCGGTTCATGGATGTCGTCAGCAGGGAGATCGGGGTGGCGTACGGCCGGCTGCCCAGGCAGATGGACGAGCTGATCGTCGCCGCAGAGGCCGCGTGAGCACCGAGCGCCTCCACGTGACCCGCTCGCGGGCGAAGCCGGGCGGCACGGCACAGTCCGACGAAGGCGTCATCCCGTTTCGCTCGCGCAAGCCGCCGTGGCTGAAGGTGAAGGCGCCGGGCGGCCCGAGCTACCGCCGCATCGAGCACCTGATGCGCTCGAAGTCCCTGCACACGGTGTGCGAGGAGGCGAACTGCCCGAACATCGGCGAGTGCTGGGAGCGCGGCACCGCGACCTTCATGATCCTCGGCGATGTCTGCACGCGCCGCTGCGGGTTCTGCAACGTCAAGTCGGGAGTGCCCGACCTGGTGGACCGCGCCGAGCCGCTGCGCGTCGCTCACGCCGTGAAGCAGATGGGCCTGCGCCATTGCGTCGTTACTTCGGTGGACCGCGACGACCTGCCCGACGGTGGCGCCGGCGTCTTCGCCGACACGATCCGCGCGATCCGCAAGCGCGCCCCGAGTTGCGCGGTCGAGGTGCTGACACCCGACTTCCGCGGTCAGGAGATGCCGCTCGCGCGCGTGATCGACGCGCGGCCCGACGTCTTCAACCACAACGTCGAAACCGTCCCGCGCCTGTATTCGAAAGCGCGCCGCGGCTCGGAGTTCAAGCGTTCCTGCCGTGTGCTGTTGAACGCCAGGTGGATGGACCCCGAAGTGGTCACGAAGTCGGGCCTGATGGTCGGTCTCGGCGAGACGATGGACGAGATGCTCGAGGCGTTTGCGCTGCTGCGCGAGCACGAGGTGCAGGTGCTGACGGTCGGGCAGTACCTGCGGCCATCGGAGAACCATCTGCCGCTCGTGCGTTATTGGACTCCGGACGAGTTCGCCGAGCTGGAGCGCGAGGCGTACGCGATGGGCTTCGAGTCCGTGGCCTCCGGCCCGCTCGTGCGCAGCTCGTATCACGCGGACGAGCAGGTGCCCGTCCGCCGCGCGCAGGCCTCCGCGTAACGCTCGCGACACACCGCTGCCTCACTTCGACCGGCGCACTGTTTCGTGCGCGCACACTCGACTAGGGTCGACTCGAAGGGAGGCACCGCTTGGCAGGCGACGACACCCCGTCGGGAAACGAGGAAGACCAGGTTAAGACCACGCAGGGTGGCCTGTCCCGCCTCCTCTCCGAGATCAGCACGAAGCTGGTTCCCCTGCTCGTGAGCGCCGCCGGGTTTGCCGGGCTGGTCGCGTTCATCGGCGGCATCGAGGTTTGGTCGCGGTTCAATGCGGTCCAGGTGCCTCCGGACCAGGCGGTCGACGCGATGCCCAACCCGGAGCTGATCGTGATCGGGGCGGTCGCGATGGTGGTCTTCGGCCTCGCCGGGCTGCTCGCAATGACCGTCGCCTACGTTCTCGACAAGGGCGGGCGGCAAACCGAGGGCATGGCCCGGACTCTGCTTCTGCTCGGTGTGATCGGCGGTCTGGTCGCATGCCTGATCGCGGACCAGAACAACGGCAGGGCTTGGTGGGCCGCTGGAGCGGTGACGTTGCTGGGTTTGGCGATCTTGGTGCTGTTCGGGCGGTACGGGCAACTGACCGACGATCTGCCTCCCACCGAGGAAGAACGGGCGGCTGCGGAGGCGAAGGCCAAGTGGCCGGACGCCCCCACAGAGGGGTTGCGCCGGGCTCAGGTGGAGGCTGCCGCGCAGAAGGCGAAGGACGCGGCGCGGAGCGCCAAGCGGGCGAGGAAGGCAGCGAACAAAAGGCGAGATGAGGCCTGGTACGGGGGGTTGGTCACCGCCAAACACGTCTACAAGTCGCCCGATGTTCCCGCGCCCCAACGCTTCCGGCTGCGAGCGAGAGGTCGCTTTTGGGCGGTGGGCTTTGCAATTGCGTGCGCGGTTGCGGTCTGGCTGCTCCTCGGCGAGTGGTGGCTGGGGGTCGCCGTGCCGCTCGCGTTCGGCCTCACGTGGGCGATCTATGCCGTTGCGGACGGGACGGGTGCGTCGTTTGCCTGGTACGGCGTCGCGCTGTTCTTCGCGGTCGTCCTGTACTGCTTCTACTTGGCGGTCGCGGATACGGTCGACGACCCGAAGCTCCAGCCCGCAGCCGTAGTGCGAATGAATGATGAGCCCGGCCAGGGTGTCCTGGGCATCTACATCACCGAAAATAAGGACCGCCTGTACCTCGCCACGGTCTCGGCTGGGTGTGGTCAAACGGACGTCCGCCATGACAGCGGCCGGCTCTTCTGGATCCCCAAGGACGACGTCAGAGCCGTCTCGATCGGCCGGCTTCAGGACGTGGACGACGCAGCTGCTGCGGCTCCCGAGATGCTGCGGACCCTCACTGCAGCGCGTGTTCCGGGTCCGAAAGCGCAAGAAGACACGGCAACGGCGGCGAGCGCCAAACCAAAAGCACAGGCCAAGCCCAAGAAGAAGGCCAGGTCGAAGAAGCCCAAGGAGAAGGCGAAGTCGAGCGCCCCCAAATCGAAGCAGGCTGCCGGTCGCGCCAAGACCAGCCGCCGCACTGCTGCAGAGGTCGACGACGAGTCGGACCCCGGTGACTCGCCGAAGTCAGGGGCGGCCGATGTGCCGGCGCCAGCCCCAGCGGTGAACTTCGCACCCAAAATCAAGAAGATGAGAATCAGGGGTGTCCCGGGAGACGCGCCGAGCACAGGGCGCATCGGGATCGCTCCGGGGGACCACGTGGTCGTGGAGGGCGAGGACTTCGGCAGTGCGCCAAAGGTCACGGTCGACGACGTTCGTGCTCGTGTCACGTCCTATCCGGAACGGGAGGGTAACTCGACGCTCGAGTTCAGGGTCCCGCAGAAGGCGGAGAGCGGCCGGGTGGAGGTGCGCTGCGGTGAGACAGGAGCCCAGGACCTCGGAGTCCGGCACAGGCCGGTTCCGGTGGTCCACCAACGACGGGTTGGCCGAAACAGAATCGGGCTCACCGCCCTGGGGTCTACCGACGTCGACGGCAGGGTCGTTCGCTATGAGTGGTCGTTGCCGGGTGGCAAATCGAAGCATGGCCCGGTGATCACCAGTCGGCGACCGCACCCAGACCGGCCGTATGACATAGAGCTCAAGCTAACGGACAACGGCGGCCTCCACGCAACGATGGAGATCGAGGTCCGTCTCGGAGCCAGGGGTGTCCACCTGGATCGCGAGATGACGTCTGCAGTTGAAGCCGAAATGATCGAGGACCCGCATTCCGATCAAGGCGGTCGTTAGCCTTGCTCCGATGAAGCTCTTCGCCGGCATGGCCGCCGCCGCGTTGCTCCTGCTCTTGGCCACTGCAGCATTTGCCCGCACCGGACCGGTCGAGCTGGGCACCGCGGTCGGCGGCCCGAACTTCATGTCGGATCCGGACCCGCGTTACCGCGAGACGATGAAGCTCTTCGACGCGCTGACCGCCGAGAACGACATGAAGATGTACTACCAGCGGCCCACGCGGGCGGTGTTCGACTTCACCGTCGGGGACGCGATGGTCGCATTCGCGGCGGCCAACGGCCAGCAGGTGCACGGGCACACGCTGATCTGGTGCGACAACTCGAGCACGCCCGGCTGGGTACGCAACGGCAGCTGGACGCGCTCGCAGCTGCTCGCCGTGATGACCGAGCACATCACGACCGTCCTGAACCACTATCGCGGGCGGGTGGCGACATCGGACGTCGTGAACGAGGCACTCGCGGACGACGGCAGCCTGCGCGACTGCGTATGGAGCAGGGTGATCGGAGCTGACTGGGTGGAGCAGGCATTTCGCATCGCCCGCAGTGTCGACTCCGGGGTAGGCCTCTTCTACAACGAGGTGCGGGCGGACGTGCCGAATCCCAAGTACGAGGCGATGCTTGCGATGGCACGCGATTTCAAGGCGCGCGGCGTCCCGCTCGACGGCATCGGCCTGCAGTACCACCTCAGCGAGAACCAGCCGACGCAGGCGCAGATGGAAGAGGGCATCCGGCGCCTCGGCGAGCTCGGCCTCGAGGTGCACATCAGCGAGCTGGACGTGCCGATCTGGTACCTGGGGCCGCCCACGATTCCGGAGCGGCTCGCGCTCCAGCCGGAGATCTACCGCCGCGTCGCCTCCGCCTGCCAGGCACAGCCGGCGTGCTTCAGGATCACGACCTGGGGGTTCACAGACCGCCTCACCTATCGCTGCTGCAACGCGAAGCCGCTTCCCTTCGACGAGGAGTACCGGCCGAAGCCGGCCTGGGCGGTCCTGCAGGAGGTGCTGCGCCCGGGCGGTCCCACACGGCCCGCACCACCACCACCTCCGCCGGCCGCCGCGCCGGCGCCTGCCCCGCAGGCGACCGCGACCGTGGCGCGCCTGACGCTCACCGCGCGGCTCAAGCGCCAGCGCCTGCGCACGGTGCTGCGACGCCGTGCGCTGGTCGTAAAGCTGCAGCTCGGGGGAACGGATACGGCGAGCGTTCGGCTGATCGCGAGGCTGCGCGGCCGCAAGCTCGCCGCCGCTGTGGTGAACATCCCGGCGGGCAGCCGCCAGACTGCTGTGATCCCGCTCGGTTACTCCGAGCGAAAGCGCCTGCGCCGAGCACGACACGGGCGCGTGGTGGTCGAGGCGGTCGCCACCGATGTGTCCGGGCGCCGCGCGAAGGCGCGCGTCACGGGATAAATATCGAGGGGCTTCGCCCCACCTAAAGTCCTGAGAGTCCGGCTACGCCGGCCTCATGGAATAAAGACTCCCTGCACGGCCAGCGGCGCGTCGCCATCCATGATGCGCACCTGCCCCAGCTGCCAGACGGTGCGCCAACCCTCCCTGATCGTGTCGGGCACGAGCGCGTCGGCGGAGGTCGCGACGCTGCAGCGCCCGGCCGCACATCCGACGGGCACGGAGTACGGAATATCCGAGGTGGTGGTCGGGCTGACCGCGCCTCCGAACGGCTGTCCGTCGGTGACGCGGATGTCCACCCGTGCCTCGAGGGACCCGGCGTATGCGGACGAATCGCCGGCCCGCCGCACGTCGGTGAGGTTCACGCGCAGCGCAACATCCGACGGCCGCGCTTTCAAGCTCACGACGCCGGTCGCTTCCGCTTCAAGTGTGAGCTGCGTGGACACGAGGCGGGGCTGCGAGCAGGAAGGCGAGTCGAGCGGAGGGCCGTGCACGCGGTCCGGCGAGTCGCAGCGCCGGAACGCGGGGACGAGCGGGACGCGGACGTGCGCCGCACTCTTCGGGCGCACGTAACCACGCGTGTCGAGCCGCCGGTACATCGAGACCGTGTCGCTCTCGGTCGAAGCGACGTACAGCTCCGACCCGCCGGGACCGAGTTCGAGCGCGTACGGGTAGTAGAGACCAAGGGCGCGTGCGCAGTAGTGGTCGGAATGATCCGGCTGGCTCAGGTCCGTTCCCTCATCCCATTTGTGCCCACGCCAGCTGAGGCAGCCGTCGGCCCAGGTGCGGCCGGGCGCCGGCGGCTCCTGCGCGAGCGATCCGTCGGCGGCGCGCTCGAACACCGCGATCGCGTCGGAGTACCCGGCGGCGACGTACACGTTCTGCCCGCGCTCGTCGACCTCGACGGCGTCGGCGTAGTTCAGCGCGCGGGCGGCGGCGCATTCGGGGCTCGTGGCGTCCTGCGTGAGACAGCTCACGTACGACAGCGCTCCCGTGGCGGTGTTGCGGGACAGGATCGACACGGCGTCGCCTCCGTAGGACACGACGTACGCGCTCCTGCCGTCAGGACTGACCGCAACGTCCGCGGCGCCGTCGAAGGCGCGACCCGCCCGCCCGCAGTCGGGGAGCACCGCGAATGAGATGCAGCCGCCGGTGCCGGTGATCTGCGTCAGCGTGCCGTCGGGGTTGCGCCGGAAGCCCGCTGCCGAGTCGCTGACCCGCGATGCCACATACGCGCTCTTGTCGTCCGGGCTGAGGGTCATCGAGTACGCGCCGTCGAGCCCGCGGGCGTCGGCGCAGCCCTGCAGGCCCGAGGTGCTCGTGACGCTGTCGTGCAGGCACCCGGCCGTGCCCGCAAGTTGTGTGAGCGCCCCGGTGCTGCTGTTGCGCGCGAAGACGGCGATCGCATCGCTGCCGCGGCCGGCCGTGTAGACGTTCTTGCCGTCGGCGCTCACCTCGATCCCGAGCGCATGGTCGAGCCCGCGGGCGACGCCGCATCCGCCGATGCCGCCCTCGCTCACACAGCCGCTGGTGCCGGACAGCTGGGTGAGGGCACCGGTGGTCTGCGACCGTGAGAACACCGCGACCGCATCGCTCGTCCGCGACGTCACGTACACGTTCTTGCCGTCGGGGCTCGCAGCCACGGCGATCGCTCCGTCGAGCGCACGCCCGTCCGTGCAGCCCTCGACCGTCGTCTCGGCGACGCAACCGCCGGCCTGCAGGCGACCGGCGGAGTCGCGCGCGAAGACGGCAACCGAATCGCTGATCGCGGCCGCGGTGTACAGGTTCTTGCCGTCCGGGCTGAGCTCGACGTCGTACACGGACTCGAGCCCGCTGCGTGCCTCGCAGCGCTGCGTTCCGAGCGGTTCGAGGCCCGCCACGTCGGCGAAGCACTGGCCCAGGAGGGGATCGGGACTCCCGGCCGGCGGAGGCGGCCCCGGCTCCTCGAAAAAGCGCAGAACGCCTGCGGAATTGCCCTGCGCAGGTGGCGAAAACGCGCCTCCCAGCAATGTCACTGCCAGCACCCCCGCGATCCAGACTCTCCCCATCCGGCGACGGTAGCCGATGACCCGAGTCAGTGAGAGCCCAGGACGTGCGCCCTGACAGCGGGCTTGCCCAGGCTCCCAAATAGCGTCCGCCGCGGCTCAGCGACCGGTTTTTTCTGCCGATAGGACGAGAAGTCCCAGGGACGCGGACATGACCATTCATCCTCCAGAGCAAGGCCGCTGGCTCGGTGTCGGGCACTCGAGCGACCCCGACGCGCGCGCGGCGGGCGCACGGGCAGCCGACGACGCCCTGGTGGGCGCGGACCCGGCTCTGCTGATCGTCTTCGCTTCCGTCCGCTACGACCTCGGGGCGCTGCTCGCGGGCATTCACGAGCGTTCCGGTCAGGTGCCGCTGGTCGGCTGCTCCACGGCCGGTGAGATCGCGGCTGCCGGCCCCGGTGACGCCGGCGTGGTCGTGACAGCGCTCGGGGGGCCGGGATTCTCGATCGAGACCACGGTCGCGCGCGGCGCGAAGCAGCGGCTGCGCGAGGTCGGGGCCGAGGCCTCCGCGTGTGCTGCAGGAGTGGCCTCCCGGCCGCACCGGGTGCTGATGCTGCTCACCGATGGCCTGGCCGGCGACCAGTCCGAGATCGTGCGGGGCGCCTACGGCGTCGTCGGTGCCGGCGTGCCGCTGGTCGGCGGCTGCGCCGGAGACGACCTGCGGATGCAGGCGACTCACCAGCTCTACGGGACCGAGGTCCTGACCGACGCCGTGATCGGCGCCGTGATCGGGTCGGATGCTCCGCTCGGCATAGGGGCCAGGCACGGATGGCGCCCGGTGGGCGAGCCGATGCTCGTCACGCAGAGCGCAGACAACCGTGTGCACTACATAGACGAGAAGCCCGCGCTCGACGTCTACCTCGAGCGGCTCGATGCCTCGCCCGAGGTGCGTGCCGACGCGGCGTCGTTCACACATTTCGCGCAAACCCATCCGCTCGGCCTGGCAGGCCGCAGCGGCGAGGCGCAGGTGCGCTTCGTGAGTGACGCGGGGTTCGAGGACCGCTCCCTCGGCTGCATCGCAGAGGTACCGCAGGGCCGGCTCGCCTGGCTGATGGAGGGCGACGACGCCTCGGTGCTGGCAGCCACAGACGCGGCTTGCGTGGATGCCCTGGCGCCCTGGCAGGGCCAGCGCCCGCTGGGACTCATCGCGTTCGACTGCATCGCGCGCCGCGGGGTGCTCGGTGAGCGAGGCGTGCAGGACGAGGTCGAGCGCGTGACGCACAACGGCCAGGGAGCACCGGTGGCCGGCTTCTACACGTATGGGGAGATCGCGCGCACCCACGGAGTGACCGGCTTCCACAACCAGACCCTCGTCGTGCTGGCAGTCGGGTAGCCGCTTGCGCTCGACGGTCAACTGGTCCACACAGCAGCTCGCCGAGTTCCTGGCGCTCGTCTCCGCCTGCACCGACGTTCGTGACGCCACCCAGTGCGCCGTCGAGCGTGCTGCCGAGGCGCTCGAGGCAGAGGTGGGCGCGCTGATCCGCGACGGCGTCGTGGAGGCGTCGATCGGCTTTCCGACCGGCGAGGTGCCGCACGATGAGATCGCCGCGATTGCCGCCGAGGAGCGCAACCGGATCGAGGTGCCGGGCATCGGCCCGCTGAGAGCCGTATCCGTCGTCCTGGACGACGAAGCGCTCACACGGCTCGTGATCGCCCGTCGCGAGGACGACGGCTTCGACTCGGAGGAACTGGGTCTGCTGCGCGCGATGGGGCGCGTGCTCGTGTTGACCCTGCGGATGCTGCGCGGACTCGCCGCGGAGCGGACGCTGCGCGAGAACGCCGAGCGAGAGCGCACCGAGCGCGAGCACGCGGAGGCGGCTTACCGCAAGCTCGTCGAGCGGCTGCCCGCGATCGTCTATCGCGCCGAGGTGGGCGAGGCCGGCGCATGGACCTACGTCAGCCCGCAGATCGAGTCGATCCTCGGCTTCTCCCCCGAGGACTGGTGCGCCGATCCGACGCTCTGGGAGCGGCGCCTGCACCCGGAGGACCGCGAGCGCGCGATCGCCGACGAGCAGGCTGCAGCGCGAGGGACCAATGTGGGAAGCAGCGACTATCGGATGCTCGCGCGCAACGGCCAGGTCGTATGGATCGCCGACGACGCCATCCTCGAGCAGGACGATCACGGCCGCGGGCACTGGCACGGGGTCCTTTACGACATCAGCGACCGCAAGCGCGCCGAGGCGGAGCTCGAGGTGCGGGCCGCTCAGCAGGCCGCGGTGGCGCGGCTGGGGCAGAGTGCGCTCGAAGGCCAGGAGCTGGCCGGCCTGATGCACGAGGCCGTGGCGACGGCAGCCGCGATCCTCGACGTCGAATCCGCGCACGTCCTGGAGCTGCGGCCCGCGACCGAGGGCTTCACCGAGCGGGCCACGGTGGGCTGGCCGGAGGAGGGGACGGGAGGCGTGCCCATGCCCAACAGCCGCGCTTCGCTGGCCGGCTTCACGATCGAGCGCGGCACGCGGACGACGGTGCGCGACTGGTCGGAGGAGCAACGGTTCGCACAGCTGCCCGCGCTGCAGGGACGCGACCTGCGCAGCGGGATGGCTCTGATCATCGACGGCCCCGACCAGCCGTTCGGCGTGCTCGAGCTCCACTCCCGGAGGCTCCAGGCGTTCAGCGAGGAGGACGTCAACTTCGTCCAGTCGCTGGCGAACGTGCTGGCCGAGGCGATCGACAGACGCGCGGCCGAGGACGAGATGCGACGCCGGGCGCTGCACGACCCGCTCACGCTGCTCCCGAACAGGACCCTGTTCGGTGACCGCTTGGCACATGCGCTGCTGCAGTCACGCCGGCGCGGATCGTTCATCGCGGTGCTGTTCTGCGACGTCGACCATTTCAAGCTGATCAACGACAGCCTCGGCCACGCTGCCGGTGACGAGCTGCTGACCGGCGTCGCGCCACGGCTGAAGGAGGCCCTGCGTCCCGGCGACACGGTGGCCCGCTTCGGCGGCGACGAGTTCGCCGTGCTGATCGAGGACCTGGCCGACGAGCGCGAGGCCATAGAGGTTGCCCAGCGCATCGGCGCGCTGTTCACCCGGCCGTTCGTGTTGAGCGGCATCGAGCACTTCGTGACCGTCAGCGTGGGCATCGCGATCGCGCGGGAGCCAGGCCAGCGGCCCGAGACCCTGATCCGCGACGCGGACGCCGCGATGTACCGGGCAAAGGAGCGCGGCCGCGGGCGTTACGAGCTGTTCGACCAGGGCATGCGCGCGCGAGCCGTCGAGCGGCTGCAGCTCGAGAACGAGCTGCGGAGGGCGATCGGCCGTGACGAGCTGCGCGTGCACTACCAGCCGATCGTGTCGCTCGAGTCGGGAGCGGTCACCGCCTTCGAAGCGCTCGTGCGCTGGCAGCATCCCCGCCGCGGCCTGATCGCGCCCGGCGATTTCATTCCCACCGCGGAGGAGAGCGGCGTGATCGAATCGCTGGGGCGCTGGGTACTCGAGCGCGCCTGCCGCCAGGCCGCCGACTGGCACGCCGCTACTCCCGACGGGTTTCCGGTGGGGATGTCGGTCAACCTGTCCGCTCGCCAGGTGGCTCAGCCCGACCTGCCGCAACTGGTCGGGGAGATGCTGACCTCCACGGGTCTCGATCCCTCCTCGCTGAACCTCGAGATCACGGAGAGTGCGCTCGTCGAGGAGTCGGCCGCACCGGTCGAGAACCTCGCGGCCCTTCGCGCGATGGGGGTGCGGCTCGTGATCGACGACTTCGGCACGGGCTACTCGTCGCTCGCCTATCTGCGTCGCTTTCCGCTCGATGCGATCAAGATCGACCGCTCCTTCGTCAAGGGGCTCGGGGTCGAGCGCGACAGCGCCGCGATCGTCGATGCCCTGATCGCGATGGCACGCGCGCTGTCGCTGGGGGTGATCGCCGAAGGTGTCGAGACCGCCACGCAGATCGAGGAGCTGAAGCGACTCGGTTGCCGGCAGGCTCAGGGGTTCTTCTTTGCGACCGCGCTGCAGGCGGACGACGTCGGGGCGCTGGTCGGGTCGGCCGCGCCCTGGTTGGGCGCCGTTCGCAGCTAGTTACTCCGGGAGTGCACAGGGCTTCCCCCCGCTAGGCTTGCGGCCCCTTGATCCCGCTGCGCGACAACATTCAGAGCGACCACTTCCCGGTCGTCACGGTCGCGATCATCGCGATCAACATCGTCGTCTTCATATTCCTGCAGGGGCCGTCGTTCTCGTTCTCGGGAGCAGACGCCGTCGACACCAAGACGGTTGTCGAGTATGGGGCCGTGCCCTACCGGGTCACGCATCCTGGAGACGACTGCGTGCTCTCGCCGGTGGGGATCGAAAAGGAGGCGCCCGGACAGTTCGTCGCCGTCCCGGGACAGGAGGAGCTGCTCTGTGAGGGCACGGAGGAGTTCGCAGCGGTGGCGTCGAGCGGCGAGGACATTCCCATCCAGGACATCGATCCGCCACCCGCGCTCCTCACGATCTTCACCTCGATGTTCATGCACGGGGGATGGCTGCACATCGCCTTCAACATGCTGTTCCTGTGGATCTTCGGCAACAACATCGAGGACGCGATGGGCAGGGTCCGCTACATCCTCTTCTACCTGCTCGGCGGCGTTGCCGCCGCCGGTTTGCAGGTCGCCGTGTCGCCGGACTCGCCGGTCCCGCTCGTTGGGGCGAGCGGCGCGATCGCCGCGGTGCTGGGCGGATATGCGCTGCTGTATCCGCACGCGCGCGTGCTCACGCTCTTCTTCGCGTTCTTCATATTCGTCCTCGAGATACCGGCGATGGTTCTGCTCGGCCTCTGGATCCTGCTGCAGTTCCTGCCCGCCGTGGGCCAGCTCGCGACGCCCGAGCTCGGCGGCGGCGGAGGCACCGCATACTTCGCGCATATCGGCGGGTTCGTCTTCGGGCTCGCGGCCGTGAGGCTGTTCGCCAAGCGGCGCAGCAGCCAATATCGCGGGCGCGAACCGAAATATCCGGTTTACTGAGCCATGCAAGTCGTTGTGCAGGTCCTGATGCTCGGGTTCATCGTGCTGTTCGCCGGGCTGACCATCGAGGTGATCGCGACCTCCGGATTCGACATCCTTTCGGGGGTAGCGTTGTTCTTCTTGGCCCTGCTCGCGATCCCGGTGATCGGGGCCCTGTTCACGCCGCCGCCGGATGACTGAGGACAGACGAAGCCCACTTGTCGGAGGGAGGCGCCGCAGGCGCCGGCTTCCGCGTGGCGTGCTGCCGGTGATCCTCCTCGGGCTGTCCGCGTGGGCCGCGCTCGCCGTTCTCGATGCCGGTGAGGGGAACCCACCCACCCGCGGGGGCGGAGCCGGGCGCGCCGAGAAAGTCGACGACCCCAATCCACCCCGGCTGCTCGACGACGCCCGCACGCCGTCCGCCGCCGCGTCATCTGAGCGCGCGTCGCGGTTCTCCGTCGACCTTGGGAGCACGGACGCTGTGCGGATCCGCTTCGTGCGCAAGCCACGCGCGGGCCTGCTGTTCGACGTTGGCACGGGCCGTGTCCTGTGGCGACGCAATCCGCAGCGGCGCTTGCCGATCGCGAGCCTGACAAAGATGATGACCGCGCTCCTGATCGTGGAGCGCGAGGACCCCCACGAACGTGTGCGGATCACGCGTCGCGCAACTCGCACGCCGGGGTCGGCGATCGGGGTCCTGCCAAAAGGTAAGAAGGTGCAGGTCGAGGCGCTCCTCAACGGTCTGCTGCTGGTCTCGGGCAACGACGCTGCCGTCGCGCTGGCTCAACACAGCGCCGGCAGCGTGCCGGCGTTCGTGCGCCTGATGAACGACCGGGCCGCCGAGCTGGGACTCGAGTGCACGAGGTTCTCCACGCCGCATGGCCTGAAGGACGAGGGGAATCGCTCCTGCGCCGCCGACCTCGCCTCGCTCGCGCGTGCCGACCTGCATCTGCGCCGCATCCGGCGCATTGCCAGGCGCCAGCGCGCCGTCCTGACGTTTCCGATCGAGGGAGGCCGCCTCTTCCTCTACAACAACAACCCGCTGATGCGGCAGGACTACGCGGGTGTCACCGGCCTGAAGACGGGCTACACGCACAAGGCCGGCCGCTCGATCGTCGCCACGGCACGGCGCGGAGACGTCGAGCTGGGCGTCGTGCTGCTGCGCTCCTACGATCCCGCCACGCAGGCCCGGAAGCTGTTGGACCGCGGGTTCAAGACCCTGAGAAGTTCAGGGCGCCCGTAGCTCACAGATCGCCTCAACTACCGCGGGATCGAACTGCGTGCCGGAGCAGGCGCGCAGCTCCTTCAGCGCGTCCTCCACAGACCGTGCAGCGCGATACGGCCGCGACGTGATCATCGCGTCGAACGCTTCGCACACCGCCACGATGCGCGCCCCGAGCGGGATCTCCTCACCGGCCACGCCGTCCGGATAGCCCGAGCCGTCCCAGCGCTCCTGACTCGCGCGCACGATCTTGGCGACGGGCAACAGGGCCGGTGCGACGCTCAGGATGCGCTCTCCGACGAGCGTGTACCGGCGCACGAATGCCCACTCGTCCTGGCTCAGCGGGCCCGGCTTCTGCAGGATCTCGTCGGGGACGGCCAGCTTGCCGACGTCGTGCAGCTCGGCCGCGCGCACGACCTCGTCGAGCTCCTCCGGGATCAGCGACAGGCGCGTGCCGACGCCGAGCGCGAGGCTCGCGACGCCCTTCAAATGGTTTCCGAGCGCCGGTTCGCGCTCGTGCAGCACCTGCAGCAGGATGTCGCGCGCCTGGGGGGTGGCCGCGGAACGTCTGTCCTCCTTCTGCGCATACATCCGCTGCTCCGCGACGCGCAGCGCGAGTGTCGCGTTGCGCGCCTCGTGGGGCAGCATCACGGTGCCGTGTGAGGCCTCGATCGCAGAGCCCTCGCCCCGCTCGGACAGCGCCGAGGCCGCCAGCGCGATGATCGTCTTGGCGCTCGAGCCCCCCGTCATCACAAGGACGCAGAACTCGTCGTCGCCGATCCGGTACGCCTGTCCATACGGCCTGATCGCGCGTTCGAGATTGCCACCCAGGCGCGCGAGCAGCACATCGCCGGCCGGGTGTCCGTACGTGTCGTTGTAGCGCCTGAAGCCGTCGAAGTCGAACATCACGAGGATGCGTGGCGAAGCCGCGCTTGCCACCTGCAGTTCGCGTCGCAGATCCGTCATCAGCTTGCGGCGGTTGCCGAGGGTGGTCAGAGCGTCCGTCTGCGCCTCGTTGCGGGCGTCGGCGAACACCTGCCGGGACTCCTTGAACGCCGCGGTCCCGCGCGAGATCAGGGCGATCAGCGTGGCAGCCGCCAACGTCACGGCGGCGAGGCCGACCGGCAGGAACTGCCCGAGCACGAGCACGGCCAGCGCTACGGCAAGGCCGGCCAACGCTGCACCGAGCAGCACCGACGCAGGGCTTGCGTTCCTGAAGACGTCCGTGTCCAACGTGATTCCGGTCGAGGAGCTGGGCAGGCCGAGCCGGCGGCCGCCCGCGCTGTCAGTTTGATCGGCCGGTCGAGCGGGTCCCGTTACAGCGGGCCGCCCCGAGTGGCCACCTGATGGGGCTCAGCCGGAGTCGTCGAACTGCCCACCACTCCCGCCACCGCCCCCGGTGGAGCGTTTGGGCGCCGGTCTCGGCGCCGGGGTGGGCTGGACCTGCTGCTGCGTGTAGGTCTCTCCGTAGGTGGAGTAGCCGGGCGTCGTCCCGGTGACGGGGTAGCCGTTGGCGTCCTGTGTCACGCGCCCGTCGCGTGAATAGGAGCGCCGTGCGGCCGCCGCTGCCAGCGCCGCGCGGTGCTTCGCGAGGCGCTCCGCCGCCCTCGCCCGTCGCACACGCGCCTGCTTGCGCGCCGCAGCGGCGCGGCGCGCCTCGCCGGCCGCGTACGCCTCGCGTGGGGAGTGGAGCTGGGGGCGCTCGGTGACCCGCCTGATCTCTCCGCTGTCCGGCGCCCCCTGCCCGTTCAGCCAGACCACGACACCGATTCCCACGAGGACGGCGAGCAGGGCCATCAGGGGGAGCTCGAGATCGACGGCCGAGCGCGAGCGCCCGTCGCGGCGGGCGCGCAGGTACATCATCGCGCGCTGGGGGCCGTCCATGGGGGCCCAGTGACGGGTCATCCCGACGGGCAGCGAACGGGCTTCGGCGTGCCTGGTATCAGGCACGAATCCTGGCGGGCGGGCGGCTTGCCCTTGCGAATCCGGAAGCGTGTGTACTTACCGATCACATCCGACCTCGTGACGAACACCCTCAGTATGGCGTGTGCGCGCAGTGTCTGTCCCTCCAGGCGCCTGAAGCGCGTGAGGCGCGTCGAAGGCAGGAGGGGGACCGCTCCCGCCGCGGCACGCATGGAGACGGTCCGCCTGGCGATCTTGAACGGGCATCCCCGGCCGACGCAGCGGATTCTCACCCCCGAGCCCGGCGGCGCGTTCACGCTCAGCCGGCGGATCTTCGCGCCCCTGCGCGATACGCGCCCCGCGATGCGGACGACTGGGAAGGGGCTCATCAGGCTGAAGGCTCGCACGCTCGGTCCGGGGCTGGCTGCTCCGACGACCAGCGGCAGCGACGCGACGTGCTTTGCGTTGGTCGAGACCTGCAGGGAGACCTGGTAGAGGCCAGGCAACGGGAAGGTGACCGTCGCGCTGGGCCCCGCCGCCTCATCGAACAGGCCGTCCCCGTTGAGGTCCCAGCGTTCAGCGCTCACCGGGATCGCCGAATCCGGATCGACCGAGGTGGACACGAGAGTGATCGGCATTCCCGCCACGGGAGCCGCGGGGAAGAACACGAACGAGGCGGTGGGTGGAGCGTTGGTCGAAGGTGCGTTGACCACGACGTTCTTGCGAACCTCGTCGACGACGTTGAGGTCGACGTCCAGGATGCGCATGCCGATCTCGTATGTGCGAACGCTGTGGAAGGTGCGCGGCACGGTGCGCCCGACGTCGTCCGGGTAGACGCCGTCCTCGTTGAGGTCCCATTCGTAGTGGGGCGCCCCGTCGGGTTGGGCGGTGAACCGCACGGTCTGGTTGACGATCGCCGGCGACGCCCATGTGAAGTCGGCCGCCGAGGCGGCCGCCGGGGCGGTCAGCAGCAGCGCAATGCCGAACAGAACGGGCGCGAGCACGCGCGTTATCCGTGGTACAGGTGAATATGCGTCCGCGGGGGACACTCGAGACCTCCAAGGAGTGAGGGCGCGGAATATAGCGACGGGCTCGGCTGGCACCCCCACTTGGAGCGCCCTGCGGTGCGATTCGATCGCTCTTTGCGCGGCTAACCGAGAGGCCGAGCCCCGTGGCCGGCCTCCCCGGCGGAGCTCTCTGGCAAATCCAGCTGCCGGATCGTGAGGCGCCCGACCTCGAGCTCGTCCACACGCAGCCGCTTGATCCGGGCCCTTCCGATGGCGAGCCGGCCGATCGCGAGCGCCCCGATGGCCAGTGCCCCCACCGCGACGGCCCCGACGGCCATGGCACCCCGCGCAAGCGCTCCGTTGGCGCTCGCCCCGACGGCGGTGGCCCCAAAGGCCGTGGCGCCGGCGGACCGGTGAGGTCTGTGGCGTCCCATTCGGCGGACCGTACCATCCTCATGATGGCTGTCGCGATCGCATCCGGGCTGGGCAAGCACGTCGGGGGCATGCCCCTGCTCACAGACGTCTCGTTCAAGCTCGAGCGGGGCGACACGCTGACGCTGTCCGGCAGAAACGGCTCGGGCAAGACCACGCTGCTGCGCATGCTCGCCGGCGAGACTCCGACAGATGCGGGGGAGTTGGTGCTCGAGAAGGGCACCCGTGTCGCGCTGCACGACCAGCGGCCCCCGCGCGAGCAGGGCCTGAGCCTGCGGGAATACGTCCTGTCCGGGTGCGCGGACCTTGTCGCCCTGGAGGAGGAGGTGCGGCGGCTGGAGGGCGTGATGGCCGCCGGCCCGCCGGACCAGGCCACGCTTGCCGCCTACGCGACCGCCCAGGAGCGCCTCGAGCACGCCGGATACGACTGGCGCCGGCAAGCGATGGCGGTCGTCCGCGGGCTCGGGTTCGTCGACTCCGACCTCGATCGGCCGCTGCGCACGTTCTCGGGCGGAGAGCTGACGCGCGGATCGCTGGCGCGAACGCTGTCCGGCGACCCGGACCTGCTGCTGCTCGACGAGCCCACGAACCACCTGGATGTGGCGTCGCTGGAGTGGCTCGAGCAACGGCTGACGTCACTGGACGCGGCAATCGTCCTGGTCGCGCACGACCGCTGGTTCCTGGAGTCGGTCGGGACGGCGGTGCTCGAGCTGGAGGCGGGGCGGTCGCGGTTCTTCGCCGGTCCGTGGCATGCCTGGCGCAAGGAGCGCGCGGCCCGCGAGCTCGCGCAGGGCCGCGCGATCGAGCGCCAGCAGGCCGAGATCGAGCGCCTCGAGCGGTTCGTCACCCGTTTCCGCGCCGGGACCCGCTCGCGGCAGGCGCAGTCCAAGGTGAAGCGGCTCGGGAAGATCGACCGCCTGGAGCGGGATCCCAAGGACGGGCGCGGGCCGGCCTTCGGCTTCTCCACCGCGTCCCGGACGGGCCGCGTGGTGCTGGAGCTGGAGCACGCGAAGATCGAGGTGGGCGACCGGACGCTGATCGAGGACGCCGAGCTGTGGCTGGAGCGCGGCGAGCACGTGGCCCTCGTGGGCCCGAATGGGTCCGGCAAGACCATGCTGATAGAGACTCTCGCCGGTCAGCGTGACTTGCCGAGCGGGAAGCTGCGGCGCGGGCACAACGTGGAGCTCGGGTTCCTGTCGCAGCACGCCGAGGAGATCGGGCGGGACGGCACGGTGCTCGAGGCCGCGCAGCGTGCCACCGGCCTGACACCGGGCAAGGCCCGTGCGCTGCTCGGCCGGTTCCTCTTCTCGGGAGCCGACGCCGAGAAGGAGATCGCGGTCGTCTCCGGTGGTGAGCTGCGGCGCCTGTCGCTGGCGATCGTCGTCGCGTCGGGAGCGAACCTGCTGATCCTCGACGAGCCGACCAACCACCTCGACCTCGAGAGCCGCGAGGCGCTGGAGGAGGCGCTGCGCGGCTTCGACGGCTCCGTGCTCCTCGTATCCCACGACCGGGCGCTGCTGGATGCCGTCGGCACGCGCACGATCGCGCTGGAGGACGGCGCCCTGTGCTCCTACGAAGGTGGCTGGGCCGACTACGTGCGGGTGCGGGACGAGCGAAAGGCCGCCGAGGTGGCGAAAACGGCTCCCAACACACGTCGCAACGGCGACGGCCGGCAGCGGCCGGCGGCGAAACCAGCGGTGTCGAAGAACGCGAAGCGCAGGATCGCAACCGTGGAGCGCGAAATCGAGGTTGCTGAGATCGGGCTCGCCTCCGTCGAGGACGAGCTTGCCGACCCGAGCGCCTGGGCCACGGCCGAGCGCGCGGCCAAGTCCACGGAGCGCCACGAGGCTGCGAAACGCGCCGTCGAAGAGCTCTACCAAGAGCTATCGCGGCTCGAGACCGGCTGAGCCCCCGGCCAACGTCCCCCGACAATGTCCCGCCGAGAAGACATCCGGAACATCGCGATCGTCGCGCACGTCGACCACGGCAAGACCACGCTCGTGGACGCGATGCTGTGGCAGTCTGGCGCCTTCCGGGCCAACCAGGACGTGGCGGACCGCGTGATGGACTCCATGGACCTCGAACGCGAGAAGGGCATCACCATCCTCGCGAAGAACACGGCGGTTCGCTACCACGGCGTGAAGCTCAACATCGTGGACACGCCCGGCCACTCCGATTTCGGTGGAGAGGTCGAGCGCGCCCTGACGATGGTGGATGGAGTGCTGCTGCTCGTGGACGCGTCCGAGGGACCGTTGCCGCAGACCCGCTTCGTGCTGCGCAAGGCGCTCGAATCCCGACTGCCGGTGATCCTCGTCGTCAACAAGGTGGACCGGCCCGACGCGCGGATCGCCGATGTGGTGAACGAGGTGTACGAGCTGTTCCTCGACCTCGACGCCGACGAGGAGCAGATCGAGTTCCCGATCGTCTACACGAATGCGAGGGCAGGCTGGGCGGCGCGCGAGGAGGGAGTCGAGGGCAGCAACCTCGAGCCGCTGCTCGACCTGATGCTCGACCGGATCCCCGCGCCCGAGTACGACCCCGATCACCCGCTGCAGGCGCACGTCACGAATCTCGACGCGTCGCCGTATCTGGGCCGCCTCGCGCTGTGCCGGGTCAGGCAGGGCACGATCCGCGCCGGGCAGCCGATCGCCTGGTGCCGGGCCGACGGCCGGATCGACCAGGCGACGGTCAGCGAGCTGTACGTGACCGAGGCGCTCGACCGCGTCGCGGCCGACGAGGCCGGACCGGGCGAGATCATCGCCGTGGCTGGGCTCCCGGACATCACGATCGGCGAGACGCTCGCCGACCCGGCGGACCCGCGGCCGCTGCCCGTGATCAGCGTGGACGAGCCCTCGCTGTCGGTCGTGATCGGGATCAACACGTCGCCGCTCGCGGGGCGCGACGGGACGAAGCTGACCGCGCGCCAGGTCCGCGCGCGGCTGGACCAGGAGCTGATCGGCAACGTGTCGATCCGCGTGCAGGACACGGACCGGCCGGACGCGTGGGAGGTCCAGGGCCGGGGAGAGCTGCAGCTCGCGGTGCTCGTTGAGCTCATGCGAAGGGAGGGCTTCGAGCTCACCGTGGGTCAGCCGCAGGTCGTGACCCGCGAGATCGACGGCGAGGTGCACGAGCCGATCGAACGTCTCGCGATCGACGTCCCGGAGGACTACGTCGGCGTGATCACCCAACTGCTCGCACTGCGAAAGGGGCGCTTGGAGCAGATGGTCAACCACGGCACGGGCTGGGTGCGGATGGAGTACCTCGTCCCCGCGCGGGGGCTGATCGGCTTCCGGACGGAGTTCCTCACCGAGACGCGCGGCACCGGGCTGTTGCACCACGTCTTCGACCGCTGGGAGCCCTGGGCCGGCGACCTGCACACCCGCCCGACGGGTGCGCTGGTCGCGGACCGGTCCGGCGTCGCCGCGAGCTTCGCGCTGTTCGGGCTGCAGGAGCGCGGCACGATGTTCGTCGAGCCGGGCGAGGAGGTCTACGAGGGCATGATCGTGGGCGAGAACGCGCGCACCGACGACCTCGACGTGAACGCGATCAAGGAGAAGCACCTGACGAACATGCGGTCCTCCACGGCCGACGTGCTCGTGCGATTGGTGCCGGCGCGCCGCCTGTCACTCGATCAGGCGCTCGAGTTCCTGCGCCCGGACGAATGCGTCGAGGTCACGCCAAAGTCCGTGCGTTTGCGCAAGGCAGAGCTGGACAGGACCACGCGGTTGAAGCTCGCACGGCGCTCGAAGGCCGCAGGCGCCGTGGTACCGTGAGTGGACAGCTTTCACCGCTCGCTGGGTCTGTCTCTCTTCCTTCCGCGCGCGCCCAACACAGAGGGTCAGGAAGGAGTCCCATGTCAAGCTCCACCGGCAGGACTCCGGCCAGTCTGGGCTCAGTCGATAGAGACGCTCGCCTCGAGGGGCTGAGAGCCGAGGCTCGCTATCGCCGTGAGCGCTTGGACCTCTACCGCGCCCGGGCCTACGGCTCCGGATTGGTGACAGCAGCAGGCATGCGCCTGCGCGAGCGGGAGTGCGAACAGGCCGAGCAGCGACTTCGCCGAGCCGAGCGCGAAGCCGTCACCGACGAGCAGTCCGAGAAGGGAGCACCATGGGAGATGTCCTGAGCATCGTCGCAGTCGCCGTGCTGTTGGTCCTGATCGTGGTGAGCGTGCGCAAGCAGCGCGCCATGACCGCGGGCGACGACGCAGAACTACAGGCCCGCCTCGGGAGCGACGACGCTCAGCGAGCGCGCTCGACGGCTCACCGCGCCAAGATCAGAGCCGCACAGCAGGACTGAGCACCGGGGGCGCGGCCTAAAATCTTTCCTGCGGGGCCATAGCTCAGCTGGGAGAGCGTCCGGTTTGCATCCGGAAGGTCGCGGGTTCGAATCCCGCTGGCTCCATCTAGTCGATCAACCGAAGCTCGCGATAGTCCTCCGCCATCCTGGTCCCGGCCAGCTGTCCATTGCGCGTCGGGCCGAGCCTCAGATGGAGCATCGACTTCCCGCTCCCAAGCTCTTTTGCGGGAATGTAGAAACACCCGTCCGTGGTGCTGTCGTAGACAGCTATCCAGTCCACCGTCTCGGTCGTGTAGCGCTTGGTACGCCTGATCTTGCCATTGGTCAGCGAATGCGAACTGCATTTGACGACGATTACGCCGTTCCCCGATGCGGCGTGCTTGACCTGAACTCGTGCAAACCGCCCCGTGAGGTAGACGATCAGGTCGAAGTCCCAGTCTTCGCCGTAGGTGATCGCAATCCGGTATCCGCGCCCAAGCAAGTCGCCGGCGACCTTGAGTTCCGCCAGGTCGCCCTTGCCTTTCGTTGTGAGCGGGCTATCCAAAGAATCCAGCTGACCGTATCGGGTGACGTGTGACAGCAGGGACCTGGAATTTCAAGAGGGTTTGACGGAAATGAATACTGTGCGAGACTCCCGCCCGGAGGTTTCTTGAGCAATCCCGAAGAGCGCAACGGACAGGGTCGCGCGCCCGTCCTGTCGGAAGAGCCGCTGAAGAGCGGCAGCGGCTCCGGTGACGTCGCCGACGTGGCCGAGCAGAGCGTCCAGCAGGGCACGCCGGATGTCGGATCGCAACCCCAGCCGCCCTCGCGGGCGACCGTCTCCGACCTCGACATCGTCAAGCACTACTTCGACTCGGCCTGCGACCGGATCGGTGTGCCGGACGACGTGCGCGATGTGCTGCGCACGTCGTATCGCGAGACCGTCGTGCAGATCCCCGTGCGCTTCGCGGACGGGAAGATCCACGTCTTCAACGGCTACCGCGTGCAGCACAACGGTGCGCGCGGTCCCTACAAGGGCGGCCTGCGATACCACCCCGACGTCGACCTCGACGAGGTCCGTGCGCTCGCGATGCTGATGACCTGGAAGACCGCGATCGCCGGCATCCCGTACGGCGGCGCCAAGGGGGGCGTCAACTGCCGCAGCGATCAGCTCCGGCCCGAGGAGCTGCAGTCCATCACGCGCTCGCTGATGGACAAGATCGACAAGGTGCTCGGCCCCAACCGAGACATCATGGCGCCGGACGTCGGCACGAACGCGCAGGTGATGGCCTGGCTGATGGACGAGTACGGCAAGCTCCACGGCCACACGCCGGCGATCGTGACCGGCAAGCCGATCGCCCTCGAGGGCTCCTACGGGCGCGAGTCTGCCACGGGCCGCGGCCTCGTCTATCTGTATCGCGAGGCCGCTCCCAAGCTCGGGTTGTCACCGAGCACGACGACCGTCGTGGTGCAGGGATTCGGCAACGTCGGCTCCTGGGCGGCGCGGATCCTCCAGCAGCTCGGCGTGAAGATCATCGGGGTCTCCAACGCGGATGGCGCGATCAGGAGCGACGAGGGCATCGATACCGTGAAGCTGCACGAGTTCATCGAGCAGGGCGGCAAGCTGACCGACTTCGAGAGCGCCGAGGTGATCTCGCCCGACGACCTGATCGCGATCCCCTGCGACGTGTTCGTCCCGGCAGCGCTCGGCGGGATGATCCACGAGGGGAACGCCGACTCGGTGCAGTGCAAGGTGCTGCTGGAGGGAGCCAACAGCCCGACGACGCCCGACGCGGACGAGGTCCTCAAAGAGAAGGGCGTCTACATCATCCCCGACGTGATGGCGAACGCGGGCGGCGTGGTCGTGTCCTACTTCGAGTGGGTGCAGAACATGCAGCATTTCCGCTGGGAGGAGCGGGAGATCAACGACAAGCTCGGGAACATCATGCGCCGCGCCTTCCGGGAGGTCGACGCCGTCGCACGCCAGAAGGACCTGAGCCTGCGGGACGCCGCCTACGAGCTCGGGATCGAGCGCGTCATCGAAACGGCCCGCACGCGCGGGTACATCTAGAAGATATTCCGGGCGGCCTCCGTAGGAGGTCGCACAGGACTGAGGTGCGGCGAAGCCGCTAGAAATTCTTGAACGGAGTGTCAGGCGGGAGCCCGACCGCCGCCAGGGCTTTCTCCCTGCCGTCGAACATCTCCATCCGCACCATCGCTCCGTCGCGTGCGGTCCCGACCATCGGGAACCGCGGAGTGTCCACCGCGACGCCGCTGTCCTTCCCACGCCCGACCATGCGGACGATCACGATCACCGCGTCGCCGGCGTCGACGTAGCCCTCCAGCTCCGCGTGGAACTCGTCGAAGGCCTCGCTCCACATCTCCCAGAAGCGCCGTGCCCCGTCCGGTCCCCGGAAGGGCCCCGTATCGGGAAGCGTGTCCAGGACGATCCACTCCATGTCCGGATCGAGCCCTTCGATCGCGGCATCGAAGTCCCCCCGGTTGAAGGCCGCGTAGCCGTAGCGGACCCGGTCGACCAGTTCGCTCAGCGCTGGTCCATCGGCACGTAGTCGCGCGGTCCGCCACCGGTGTAGATCTGGCGCGGCCGGGCGATCTTCTGCTCGGGGTCGTCGACCATCTCCTGCCACTGCGCCATCCACCCCGAGGTGCGCGGGATCGCGAACATCACCGTGAACATCGCCGGCGGGAGGCTCAGCGCCTCGTAGATCAGTCCCGAGTAGAAGTCGACGTTCGGGTACAGCTTGCGCTTCACGAAGTAGTCGTCGTCGAGCGCGCGCTTCTCGAGCTCGACCGCGATGTCGAGCTTCGGGTTGCGGCCCGTGACCTCGAACACCTCATCAACGTGCTTCTTGATGATGCGCGCCCGCGGGTCGTAGTTCTTGTATACGCGGTGGCCGAACCCCATCAGCCGCTCCTTGCCCTGCTTCACCTCTTCGAGGAAGTCGGGGATGTTCTCGGTCGTGCCGATCCGGTCGAGCATCGTCAGCACGGCCTCGTTCGCGCCGCCGTGCAGCGGCCCGTAGAGCGCCGCGACACCGGCCGCGACCGCGGAGTAAGGGTCGACCTGCGACGAGCCGACGCCGCGCACGGCGCTGGTCGAGCAGTTCTGCTCGTGGTCGGCGTGGAGGATCCACAGCACGTCGAGCGCACGCTCGAGCCGCGGGTCGGGCTCGTACTTCAGCTCGGTCATCTTGAACATCATCGAGAGGAAGTTGCCCGGGTAGCGCAGGTCGTTGTCCGGATACACATACGGCAGCCCGAGGTTGTGCCGGTAGGCGAACGCAGCGAGCGTGGGCATCTTCGCGATCGTCCGGATCGTCGCCATGTAGCGCTCGTGCCCGTCGTCGATCCGCTTCGCCTCCGGATAGAAGGTGGACAGGGCGCCGACGGTCGCAAGCAGCATCCCCATCGGGTGCGCGTCGTAACGAAAGCCCTCGACGAACTTCTTGATGTTCTCGTGCACGAAGGTGTGGATCGTGATGTCGTGGACCCAGGCCTCGAGCCCGTCCTCCTTCGGGAGCTCGCCGAACATCAGCAGGTAGGCGACCTCGAGGTAGGTGCTGTGCTCGCATAGCTGCTCGATCGGGATGCCGCGGTGCCACAGCTCGCCCTTGTCGCCGTCGATCCACGTGATCGCGCTGCGACACGCCGCCGTGTTGAGGAAAGCGGGGTCGTAGGACATCAGCCCGAAGTCGTCCTCGGAGACCTTGATCTGGCGCAGATGCGCCGCGCGGATCGCCCCGCCTTCGATCGGCAGCTCGTACGTCTTGCCGGTGCGGCTGTCGGTCACGGAAAGGACATCACCCGATTCGGCCGCCACGCCGTCACGGTCCTGGGGCTTGGTGGTCTGCTCTGTGGTCATCTCTCTCCCTCGCTGCAGCATTTCCGCGTTTTGCGGGATTCAGGGCACGCGAAGGCTAGCCCATCTCGACCAGTTTCCGGCTAGCCGGCCGAGCCCAGCTCGACCGGTTGCGCGTCGAGGTGGGTCATCAGGCGGAACTCCTCGAAGCGGCGGTTGATCTCGCCCTCCATGAGCGCCTGCACGCGCTCGGTGCCGAACTGCTCGACGTTGAACGAAGCCATCACCGAGCCGTACGTCATCGCGCGCCGCAGCACCTGGTCCGTCAGCTCCTCGTCGCCGACCGAGTCGAGGTATCCCAGGAAGCCGCCCGCAAAGCTGTCGCCGGCGCCGGTCGGGTCGATCACCTCTTCGAGCGGATAGCCGGGGAGCGCAAAGAAGCTGTCGGGCGTGAAGAGCGCGGCTCCGTACTCGCCCTGCTTGGCCACGACCATGCGGGGGCCGAGCGCCATCACCTCACGCGCGGCGCGCACGAGGTTGGGCTGCTCGGTGAGCATGCGCAGCTCGGCATCGTTCATCAGGACCAGGTCGACGGAGCCGATGGCGCGCCGCAGCGAGTCGCGCGCGATCTCGATCCACAGGTTCATCGAGTCGAGCCCGACGAGCTGTGCGCCGCTCTGCTCACGGACCTGGAACTGAAGGTCCGGCTGGATGTTCGCGAGGAACACGGTCTCCGCCGCCCGCGACTGCTCGGACAGCTTCGGCTGGAAGTCGCCGAAGACGTTGAGCTGCGTGTCGTCGGTATGCGCGACGTTGAGGTCGTACTCGTAATGTCCGCGCCAGAAGAAGGTGCGGCCGCCGGGCACGTGCTCGATGTCGCCCGTGTCGATCCCGCGCCGGCGCAGCACGTCGTACTCGGCCTCGCCGAAGTCGTCGCCGACGGGTCCCACCACCCGCACGCCGGTGAAGAAGCTCGCCGCCAGCGAGAAGTGCACGGCTGAGCCGCCGAGCATTCGCTCGCGCTCGCCGAACGGCGTCCGCACGGCGTCGAAGGCGATCGATCCCACCACCACGAGGCTCATCGGCGCGACACACTAGAAGATGCGGGCCCGTGACTGCGCTTGCCCTCGCGTTCGCCTCCAGCGTGTCCTGGGGAGTCGCCGACTTCCTGGGCGGGCTGAAAAGCCGGCAGCTGCCGATCCTCAACGTGCTGCTCGCCTCCCAGGGCACCGGCCTGCTGCTGGTGGGGATCTACATGCTGATCCGCTGGGAGCCCGCGCCCGGCGGGGACTTTGCGCTGTGGGCGGCGCTCTCGGGCGTGGCCGGCGCGATCGGCCTGGGCGCCTTCTACCGGGGACTCGCGATCGGCAACATGGGAGTGGTCGCGCCGATCTCGGCCACGGCCGCGGTCGTGCCGGTGGTCGCGGGCATCGCGTCGGGCGACCGGCCGTCGGCGATCCAGTTCGCCGGCCTCGCGCTGGCGTTCATGGGCGTCGTGCTCGCGTCACGCGAGGAGGTGTCCGCAGGCGCCGCGCGCGGCGCAGGGTTCGCCGTGCTGTCGGCGCTCGGGTTCGGCTTCTTCTTCGTCGGGATGGACAATGCCAGCGACGCCGACATCGGCTGGGCGATGCTCGGCAACCGCATCACGAGCTTCTCCGTGCTGCTCGCGGCCTTCGCCGTGCTGCGGCCGCCGCTGCTGGCCCGGCGCAAGGATGTGCCGGTGCTCGCGACCGTCGGCACGCTCGACATCGGGGCCAACGCCCTATTCGCGATCGCCGCGACGGAGGGCCTTGTGAGCCTCGTATCGGTGCTCGGCTCGCTCTATCCGCTGACGACCGTGGCGCTTGCGGCCGTGGTCCTGCGGGAGCGGCCGCACCGGATGGCACGCATCGGCGTGGCACTGGCGCTCGGCGGCGTGGTGCTGATCGGAGTGGGCTGAGCCCGTGACTTACCATCTGGACGTGCCCCCGCTCCCATGGGCGGAGCCGTTTGCCGCCGCACTTTGCCTTCGGCACGAGCCCGGCCTCGTGCTGCTCGAGAGCATGCCCGGCTTCGGGAGCCTCGGCGCCCGCTCGTACCTGGCCACCCGCCCGGCGGAGATCGCGACCGACGGGTTCGAGGCGCTCGACCGTCTGGGCGAGGGGTGGTGGGCAGGCTGGCTGTCGTATGACCTCGGCCGGGAGATCGAGCGCCTGCCGGACCTGGGACGGGACGACCTCGGCCTGCCGCCGCTCGCGCTCGGGCGCTTCGAGGCCTGGATCGAGTTCGACCACGAGCGGCATACGGCGGCCATCCAGGGTGATGGCGACGCGGCCCATCTGGTGCGGGCCCTCCGTGACGCCGACGGCGCGGCACCGGCGCACGCGCCGGTTCCCGTCTGGCGCACGTCACTGCCGCGCCCCGACTACGAGGCCGCCGTGCAGCGCGCGATCGACTACATCAGGGCCGGCGACGTCTTCCAGGTCAATCTCTCGCAACGCCTGAGCGCGGAGTGGAGCGGCGATCCCTTCGCGCTCTACGCGCGCCTGCGGCGGGAGAGCCCTGCCCCGTACGCGGCGCTCGTGCGCCTCGGGGACGCGGACGTGATCTCGGCCTCGCCCGAGCGCTTCCTCAGCCGCCGCGGCGACGCGATCGAGACCCGCCCGATCAAGGGCACGCGTGCGCGCGCGGCGGATGCCGCCGCCGACCGCCGCCTCGCGCTGGCGCTGCGCTCGAGCGCGAAGGACATCGCCGAGAACGTGATGATCGTCGACCTCGCTCGCAACGACCTGGGCCGCGTCGCGCGCTACGGCACCGTTTCGGTGAAGGAGCTCTGCGCGCTCGAGTCGCATCCCGGCGTGCACCATCTCGTCTCCACGATCGCGGCTCGTACCCGTGAGTCCGTCCCGGCCGCCGACGTGATCCGCGCGACCTTCCCGCCCGGGTCGGTGACGGGCGCACCGAAGGTTCGCGCGCTCGAGATCATCGAGGAGCTCGAGCCGGTGCGGCGCGGCCCGTATTGCGGGGCGGTCGGATGGTTCGGGCCGGGTGACGAGCTGGAGCTCTCGGTCGCGATCCGCACGATGGTGGCGGCCCGTGACTCGCTCCACCTGCACGTGGGCGGGGCCGTCACCGCGGATTCGGACCCTGCGGGCGAATGGGAGGAGACGATGCACAAGGCGGCGCGCCTGCTGCGAGCGGCGGGCGGGACGGTCGAGACCGGCCGCGAAGCGCTGCCGCTCGCTTCGTGAAGATCTGGCTCAACGGCGCGCTGGCCGAGGAGGGCGAGGCGTGCATCGCACCCTCCGACCACGGCTTCCTCGTCGGCGACGGGGTGTTCGAGACCCTGCGCTGGTACGACGGACAGCCGTTCGCGCTCGACAAGCACCTCGGGCGGCTGGAGGAGGGCTGTGCCACGACGGGCATCGCCATGCCCGCGCGCACGGAGCTCGACCGCGCGGCCCGCGCGGTGATGGAGGCGAACGGCCTGAAGGACGCGCGCATGCGGATCACGGTCACGAGCGGCCCCGGCCCGCCCGGCCTGCTGCGCGGGGACGGGCCGCCCACCGTGCTCGTGGTCGCCGTGCCGCTGTCGCCGTGGCCGCCGACCACGACCGCCGTGACGTCCTCCGTGCGGCGCGACGAGCGCGGCCGGCTCGCCGGCGTCAAGACCGTGTCGCTGGCGGAGAGCGTGACCGCGATGGCCGAGGCCCGGGCGGCGGGCGCCGACGAGGCGCTCGTGCTCAACAGCAGAGGCGAGCTGTGCGAGGCGACCACGGCGAACGTCTTCCTCGTGCACGACGGCATCGCCGCGACCCCACCGCTCGAGGCGGGCTGCCTGGCAGGCATCACGCGCGAGCACGTGCTCCAGCTCGGAGCGGTCGAGCGGCTGTTGTCGCAGGAGGACGTGGGAACCGCCGCGGAGGCATTTCTCACCTCTTCCACCCGTGAGGTGCAGCCGCTGGTCGCCGTCGACGGCCGCGAAATCGGGAACGGGAGGCCGGGCCCGGTGACGGCGCGTCTCGCCGAGGAGTACTCGCAGCTGGTGCGCGAGACGATCTCGGCGAGCTGACCGCCCCGACTTAAAATCCCGTTTCCGCTACGTTCGGAAAACGTCAACGAACGACAAGGAGGTATCAGTGATGCGACGCCTGTTGCGGACTCGCCCGTCCGCTGCGATGGTCATAGCCGTAATTGCCGTGGTCCTGGCGAGCGCCGGGGGAGCCACCGCGGCGAAGCTCGTGACCGGGAAGCAGATCAAGAACGGGTCGGTTGCCAGCGCTGATCTGAGCAAGAGCCTCAGGGGCAAGATCGCAGGCCCGGGGTTCGTGAAGGCCGGCCCCGACGGAACCGTGCTGGCGAGCAGGAATGTCGGCAAGGTGACGCGCACGAGTGCCGGCGACTACACGGTCGCCTACAAGAAGAACGTGGACAAATGCGCCACCATCGCCACGGTGCGGGGCGTCGCGGGGAACGAGTTCTTCGGGTTCGTGACGACCTACGCGATCCCGCCGACGACGGTTCGCGTGCTGCTCCGCAACAACCTCGGAATCCCGTCCGACGGCCAGGGATTCAACCTCACAGTCATCTGCTGATACACCCGGCGAGCGCGCGGGGAGTGGGACGGAACCTTCTTCCCGCGCCTTGGCCGGAGCGTGGAGAATGTGGCGATGACCGTACGAGAGGTGGACCTTGCCGACAAGTCGCGGCTGAACGAGTTCATCCGCTTCGAGCGGGAGCTGGTCGGCGATCAGCCGCTGTTCACCTCCGACCTCGACTCCGAAGTACGCAAGCGCCTGTCCGGTGAGTCGGAGTTGACGAAGGAGATGACGCTCGCAGCGTTCGCGAACGACCGCGCTCGCGGCGTCGCGATCGTGAACCCGCAGTGGCAACGTTCCCACGACGAGCCGCAGACCGGGTTCGTCGGCTATTTCGCCGCAGCTCCCGACTCCGAAGGCCAGGCGATCGAGATCCTCGATGCGGCGGAGGACTGGCTCGGGCGGCGCGGTATGACGCGCGTGATCGCTCCCTACAACGGCAATGCCTTCCTGGGCATGTCGGTGCTCACCGACGCGTTCGACGAGCAACCGATGTTCCCGATGCCTTGGAGTCCCGCGTACTACGAGCGGTATCTCCTCGCCGCGGGGTACTCGCCCGCGTACCCGCTCTGGTACTACGAGGTGGATTTCGCCTACGAGCGCTACCGCGACTTCACCGAGCGCGCGCTGGAGTCGCCGGAGTGCACAGTGCGCGAGATCGACAAGCGCCGCTGGAGCGAGGAGGTGGAGACCCTGCGGGTCCTCTGGAACGAGGGGTTCGCAGACGAATGGGAGTCCCTGCAGTACACGCCGGAGCAGTTCAGCGAGTTCTTCAAGGACCTCAAGCAGACCTTCGACTCGCGCGCCCTGCTGATCGCGGAGGTGGAGGGCGAGCCCGCCGGCCTGGTGATGGGAATGCCCGATCTCGGCGACGCGTTCCGGGCGATGCGCGGCCGCCTCGGCCCGATCAAGCTCCTGCGGCTGATGCGCGCCGCGCGCAGGCCCAGCCGTATCGGGCTGCTTGGCATCGCCGTGCGCCCGGCGTTCCGCGGCCGCCGCATCGGAGCGACGCTCGCGTCGACGCTCTACCGCAACCTCCAGCGGATGGGTTTCAGCCAGAGCAGCTACTACGTCGTGAACGACTCCAACGTACAGTCGCGCGGCCTGGCCGAGTCACTCGGCGGCCAGGGCCGCGTGCTGTATCACTGCTTCGACAAAGAGATCTGAGGGGAGCGTGTAACGAAAGTCCCATCGGGCCCCGTGCCAATCTGGGAGCGAGTCGTCCTGGCCATCGCAGGCGTGGTGGCCGTGGTGCTCGCGATCCTTGGCGACTGGGTGGGAGCGGCCCTTGTCGGGATCGCCCCAGCGGTGATAGCCGTCTTCGAGGCGCTGCGTTTCGCGCTGCGGTTGATCGTGCGACGGACTGGAAACTATTAGCGAAGTCTCACGCCCAGCAGCTCTTCCAACCGCTCGAGCGTGCCGTCGGCGCCCCGGTGCAGGACCGCGGTCATGCCGACAGCCTCCGCGCCCTCGCAGTTCTCGCGCAGGTCGTCGACGAACGCGCACTCCGAAGGATCGAGGCCGACTCGCTCAGCGCCGAGGTGGAAGATCTCCGGCTGCGGCTTGTAGAGGCCGACCTCTCCGGAGATCACGACCCCGTCGAACCACTTGTCGAAGCTCGCCCGGTCGTAGCGGCCGCGTCCCCACGAGTTCGAGATCAGGCCGGTCTTCACACCGGCGGCCCGGGCGCGCGGCAGCGCGTCGATCATCGCCTGCTCCGGTTGCATCCCCGAGAAGAGGCGCTCCACGAGTCCCTCGTAGCGGTCCTCGCGCACACCGATGATCGGCCCGAACAGGGGTGCGAAGGTCTCCTCGTTCAGCTCGCCGGCCTCGAGGCGGCGCAGGAGCGCGCGCGCCTCCGGGTTGCCCCGAAATACTTTCTTGACCTCGTCGCGGTCGATGCCCTCCGCCTCGCAGAACTGGCGAAACGAATCCCACACGTTCGTGGTGAGCACACCGCCGTAGTCGACCAGCAGCCCCTTCAGCGTGCCGTTCTCACCGGGCACGGCTGACCTCGTATGCGGCCTCGGCAAGTGCCGGCACGCCCTCGTTGAACATCCTCAGGTAAGGGTCGTCGGTGGTGCCGGCGAGCGAGCGCTTGTAGTTGCCCTCCATGAAGACCGCCGCCTTCCAGAGGGCGAGCGCCTGGTACCAGTTGAGGGCGGACATCGCCCGCCCCGTGCGTTCCTCGTAGTGTGCGATCAACTCGTCACGGCTGGGAAACCCGTCGCGCCGGGTGACCGCGGACAGGGAGCTGAACATCGTGTCCTCGGCGTCGCCGGGCTGGATCCAGGTGACGGTCATGTAGCCAAGGTCGGCGAGAGGGTCGCCGATCGTGGAGAGCTCCCAGTCGAAGATCGCGATGACCCGCGCGGGAGGAGCGCTTGCGACCATCGTGTTGCCGAGGCGATAGTCGCCGTGCACGATCGTCGCCTCCGGGGATTCGGGCATGTTGTCCGCGAGCCACTCCCGCATCTGCTGCACGCGCGGCACCTCGCGCGTCTTGTTGTACTCCCACAGGCCGGTGAACCGCTTCACCTGGCGCTCCAGGTAGCCGGTCGGCTTGCCGAAGCCCTCCAGCCCGCATGCCCGCCAGTCGACCGCGTGCACCTCGGCCAGCGCATCGACGAGGTCGAGGCCCATCCGCCGACGCTCCTCAGGCTTGTCCAGAGGAGGCGGGATCTCGCTGGTGATGACGCTTCCGACGACGTACTCCATCACGTAGAAGGGCGCACCGATGACGGACTCGTCGTCGCAACCCAGCAGCGTGCGGGGTGAGCGCGCCTGCGTGTCCTTGATCGCATCGAGGATGCGCCACTCGCGCAGGACGTCGTGGGCCGATGGAGGCAGGGGCGGGCGCGGTGGGCGGCGCAGCACGAACCGATCCGCTCCCCTCGTGACCAGATAGGTGATGTTCGAGTGGCCCTCACCGATCCGCTCGAACTCGAGCGGCGCATCGTCGCCCGGCAGCTCGCGCGCGAGGTACTCACGCAGCGTGTCGCTGATGATCAGCGGCGGCAGCTCGAGCTGCTCGGCCTCGGCGGGCGTGGCCACGACGTCGTGGGTCTCGACCGCCATCAGGCGCCGGCCCGCTCGGAGTCGAGCTCCGCGACATGTTCGATGTTGGCGCGGTCCGCCGGGTCGTCGCTGGGGCCGGTCGCAAACCAGCCGTCGAGGATCTCCTCGAGCACCGGCTGGGACGTCGAGCGCAGGCTGATCGCGAGCACGTTGGCGTCGTTCCAGGTGCGGGCGCCGCGGGCGGTCTCGGAGTCGGCGCACAGCGCCGCGCGCACCCCGGCGACCTTGTTCGCCGCGATCGATGCGCCGGTGCCCGTCCAGCAGCAGACGATGCCCTGCTCGGCCTCGCCGGTCGCGACGTCGCGGGCGGCGCGCTCGCACGCCCAGGCCCAGTCGTCGCGCTCGCCCTCCGCCAGGGCGCCGTGCGCGATCGGCTCGTGACCACGCCTGCGCAGCTCCTCCAGCAGGGCGCGGGCCACGGGCGTGTCCATGTCACTCGCGACCGAGACCTTCACCGGCGGCAGGATATCCGGCCTCCGGCCACCGGCCCGCTACGGTTCCGCCCGTGGTTGACGACCCAGACAGCACCTCGCCGGACGAGGCCGCCGAGCAGCGCGGCGCTCCCGACGACCGCACGCGCATGAGCGACATCAGCTTCTACAAGCAGTCGGCGCTCGCGCGGCTGATGACGGTGGAGGCCGCCCGCAAGGCGCGGGCGGCACGGCGCGAGGCCCTGCTGATGCTCGTGCTGGGGCTCGCGGTGATCGGCCTCCTGAACTGGCGCGACGAGCTGTTCGGCACCGACGTGCCGGTGCGCGTGGTCGCAGCGCTGCTCCTCGCCGCGATCGGATGGCGGTTCGCGCGCGACCTCGGACGGGCCATGGGGCCGCGACTGATGAGGCGCTTCGACCCTGGAACCGCGTCGACGGTCAGCTTCCTGCTGCAGATCCTGACGCTGCTCGCGATCGTCGTGTTCGCGCTGCGGATCGTCGACCTGGACCCACGCGCGATCGCCCTCGGCGGCGCCGTCACGGCGGTCGTGATCGGGCTCGCCGCGCAGAGCACGCTCGGCAACGTGATCGCCGGGATCATGCTCCAGGCGTCGCGGCCCTTCAGGGTCGGCGAGCGGGTGCGCCTGCAGGGCGGGACCCTGGGCGCCACCGTCGAGGGAACGGTTGCGAGCCAGGGGCTGATCTACACGGTCTTCGCACGGGGCAACGGCACGTTCCTCGTGCCCAACAACTCGGCGCTCAGCGCCACGATCGTGCCGCTGCGCACTCCGGCCGGCGTCGACGTGCTCGCCAGGCTGCGCGAGGGCGTGCTGCCGAGCGAGCTCGAGCAGCTCCTCACCCGCGAGGTCAGCGTGCCGACGCGCGACGACCCGGACATCTCGCTGGAAGAGGTGTACGCAGACTCCGTGGTCGTGCGGATCCAGGCGACTCCGGTGTCGGACGCGGACGGCCCGCGGCTCGCCGACGAGGTGCTCGCGGTGGTCCGCAGGGTGGCCGCGGACACTCCCGGGCAGGGCTAGATAGCTGGCAGCTACACCGTGGCGGCGACCCCGGCCGGATGCTCCTGCGCCCAGGCCACGATCTCCTTCGACCCGTTGATCACGGAATCGTCGTCGGTCACGAGCACCGGGACCCAGGTGTTGCCCGTCAGCTTCTTGACCTCCTTGCGCCTCCCCGTGTTGAGGGCGTCGGGGAGCGCACCCCAGCCGTAGGTCTTCACGACCTCCGGATCGTGGCCGGCGTCCTTCAGGGCGCGATAGGCGTTCCCGCAGGGATGGCCGCCCGGGCGGGGGGATTTGAACGTGCCGTAACAGACATACAGCTTCAACGTCACACCTCCTGGGGATGGGGCTGGTTAGCTTAGGGAGATGGCCGTGCTCCCGCCCGCTCCCCTGCCTCCCGCCTCGCTCGGGTCCAGCCTCGACGCGTTCTCGAACGCCGTCGAGACGTTCTTCTCGAACCTCGCGGCAGTGCACTGGGGCGCCCTGATGTTCGCCCTGCTCCTGCACCTCGGCCACATGGCCTGCCGCAGCCGGGCGTGGTTCAACACGCTGCGCGCCGCCTACCCTTCCGAGCCGTTCCAGTGGCGCCGGATCGCCGGTGCCTACGTGGCCGGAGTGGGCGTCAACAGCGTGCTGCCGGCCCGGGGCGGCGACGTGGTGAAGATCTACCTCGCAAAGCAGAGCGTCCCGAACTCGACCTATCCGGCGGTCACCTCGTCCTTCTTCGTCGAGTCGCTGTTCGACACGACCGTGGGTTCGCTCGTGATGCTGTTCGCACTCACGCAGGGGGTGCTGCCGAGCCTCCCGAGCCTGCCGGACATCGGCGCCTTCGACCTGTCCTTCTGGGCCGGCCACCCGCGCTTCGCGCTGTTCACGATCACGTTCTTGACGGTCGGGCTGCTCGTGCTCTTCGCGGTCCTCTCCATCCGGGCCGTCGTGTTCTGGCGGCGGGTGCGGCAGGGCGTTGTGATCCTCAGCGACTTCCGGCGCTACCTGCGCCAGGTTGCCGCCTGGCAGGGCGTGGCCTGGTTCCTGCGCTTCTTCTCGTTCTTCTTCTTCCTCGAGGCGTTCAACATCGGCAGCTCGGTCGAGAACGCGCTGCTGGTGATGAGCGTGCAGGCGCTGTCCACGCTGACTCCCTTCACGCCCGGCGGGGCGGGCGCGCAGCAGGCGCTGCTCGTGTACGTCTTCCGCGACAAGGCGTCACGGACGGCGGTGCTCGCCTACAGCGTGGGCCAGCAGATCGCGATCGCCGCCGTCAACGTGGCGGCCGGCCTGGTCGCGCTGTTCTACATGGTGGGTACCACCGACTTTCGCAGCGTCATCCGCCTGGGGCGCGAGGAGGAGAAGCGTGCGACGGACGAGAGGAACCGCGCGGCCGAAGCCGGCGAGGAGACGACGGAACCGTTGCGGTCGGAGAGCTAGCTGTAGTTCCTCACCACGTTTGTCATCCGGGCCCCCTTGGAGGCTGGGAGCTGCCAAAGCCACCCAGTCCCAAGGAGGACCCAGATGAAGCTTCACGCTAACGCCAAGACCTGTCCGAACAGTCGACGGTTGCTGGTCGAT
>JBBRDT010000024.1:0-39184 GCA_038203635.1 Solirubrobacterales bacterium | reverse complement strand
TATGAGCGCCTCTTCGGGCTGGTGTCGGCACTCGGCGCACGGCCCACGGCGATCACCGCCGACGTGCACGACCGCCTGATGGCAACCGTCAGCCACCTGCCGCACGTCCTCGCGAACGTGCTGGTGGGGCAGGCAGCGCGGGAGCTGGCCGACGAGTCGCAGGGCCTGCCGGCAACCGGCCCGAGCTTCCGCGACGCCACGCGCGTGGCCGGCGCGAACCCGCCGCTGTGGCGGGACATCTTCCTGTCGAACCACGAGGCGCTCGAGCGCGAGCTGGACGCATACCTCGCCGCGCTGCAGCGCGTGCGTGACGACCTGCGCGCAGGCGACCCGGCCCGGCTCGAGCGCTGGATCGAAGGCGCCCGCGCCGACCGGCAGCGGCTGCTCGAAGCGGATCTGGCGGGCGGACCCGTGAGTGAGCTGCGCGTCGCCGTGCCCAACCGGCCGGGGATCGTCGCGCAGCTTGCGCTGGCGCTCGGCGAAGCGGGTATCAACATCGTGGACATGGCGCTCTACCCGGCGCCGGACATGCGGTCGGGTGCGATCGCGCTCTGGGTTGCGGGCGCGGGCAGCGCAGACCGCGTGATGGAACTGGTCGCGGAACTCGGCTATGCGGCCTCGCCGGTGGACAGTGGAGGATGAGGGACGTGCGGTTCGATCCGGTCTCGGCGGTGAAGGGGGCGCTCACGCCGCCCCCGGACAAGTCGATCTCGCACCGCGCCGCGATCGTCGGCGCGATGTCGGACGGCCGCGTGCAGGTGCGCGGCTACCTGCGGTCGGCCGACACCGCCGCGACGCTCGAGGCGGTCACGGAGCTGGGAGCGCGCCTGGCTCGCGCACAGCCGCGCGGTGCGGGCACAGACGTCGAGCTCGTCGGCGCGGGGCTGCGGGGCGCGGACCCCGGCAGTGAATCGATCGACGTGCGCAACGCCGGGACTCTGCTGCGGATCCTGCCCGGGTGGCTTGCGGGGCAGCCCAGGGGAACGTGGACCCTCGACGGCGACGAGAGCATCCGGCGCCGCCCGGTCGACCGCGTCGCCCATCCGCTGCGGCGTATGGGGGCGAGCGTGGATTTCCGCCACGGAGGATTGCCGCCGATGGTCGTCGAGGGCGCCGATCTGCACGGGATCGAGTACGAGCTGCCGGTCGCCAGCGCGCAGGTGAAGTCGTGCGTGCTGCTCGCGGGACTGCTGGCCGACAGCGACACCACCGTGGTCGAGGCGCTCCCGTCGCGCGACCACACGGAGGTGATGCTGCGAGCAGCCGGCGTTGACGTGCGCAGTGAGGCCGGGCGCGTATCGGTGTCGGGCATGCGCCGCATCGAGCTGGACGAGGTGGAGGTGCCCGGCGACTTCTCCTCGGCGGCGTTCTTCATCGCTGCGGCGACCTTGGTGCCGGGCTCCGAGATCGTCCTGCGAGGCGTGGGTCTGAACCCGACACGCACGGGCCTGCTGCGCATCCTGCAACGGATGGGAGGAGACGTGGAGGTGTCCGAGGGCGTCGCCGCCGGGGGCGAACCGGTCGGGGACATCGTGGTGCGCGCGGCGGAGCTGCGCGGGACCGACGTGCAGCCGGACGAGGTGCCGCTCGCCATCGATGAGCTGCCGATCGTCGCGCTGCTCGGTGCGTTCGCCGAGGGACGCACGTCGGTGCACGGCGCCGAGGAGCTGCGCCGCAAGGAGTCCGACCGCATCACGACGGTCGTCGAAGGCCTGCGCGGGCTGGGAGCGCGCATCGAGGCGGCCCCCGACGGCTTCATGATGGAGGGCACGGGAGGCATCGTGGGCGGACATCTGGACGCGGCCGGCGACCACAGGCTCGCGATGCTCGGAGCGGTCGCGGGGCTGGCCTCGCGTGAGGGCGTCGACGTGGCCGGCTTTCAAGCCGCGGATGTCTCATATCCGGGGTTCGCGGCTGACCTGGAAGACGTGGCCGGGCGTAGGGTTCGGCCCGAAGCGCACGAATAACACCAGGGATGGCCGCCGGGACCCAGACTGCGCGCCCCGCGCGCCGCGGTGGCGCGTGGGAAGAGCAGCAGCGCGTGTATCGCCGCCGCCGGCTGCTCGGCCTCGTCCTGGTGCTGTTCCTGCTCTTTCTGTTCGTGCGGGGCTGCTCCGCCGTCGTGGGGGGCGGCGACGAGGAGGCCGGCTCGGACAAGGCGGCCGCCGCCGAGCTCCCGCGCGGAGGCCGGGAGATCCTTCCGCGCAGCCGCATCGTCGCCTACTACGGCGCGCCGCAGGACCCGGAGCTGGGGGTGCTCGGTACCGCGCCGCTGAACGTGTCAGCACGCCGCCTCGAGGCCCGCGCGCGGCAGTTCTCGCAGCCCGGGCGCCCGGCCCTGCCCGCGTTCGAGCTGATCGCCTCGCTGGCGCAGTCGGCGCCCGGGAACGACGGCATGCACCGCCTGCGCCAGTCCGACGCCGTGATCGCCCGCCACCTGCGTGCCACGCGTGCGGCGAAGGGGCTGCTGGTGCTCGACATCCAGCCC
Source organism: Solirubrobacterales bacterium (assembly GCA_038203635.1). Taxonomy (GTDB): domain Bacteria; phylum Actinomycetota; class Thermoleophilia; order Solirubrobacterales; family JBBDJG01; genus DASRIA01. The sequence continues at coordinate 36,696 of JBBRDT010000024.1, read as the reverse complement.
GGGCAGGCCGAGTTCATGGGCGAGGTGAGGGCGCTCGAGCGGTGGCTCGTGGAGCCCGACGTGAGCCTCGCGCTGGACCCGGAATGGAGCGTGCCGGAGGGCGTACAGCCCGGCAGTGTGATCGGCTCCACCGACGCGGCCACGGTGAACGAGGTCGTGGACTACCTCGCGCGCATCGTGCGCGCCCGCAACCTGCCGCAGAAGGTGGTGATCGTGCACCAGTTCACGGATGACATGGTCACCGACCGGAAACTCATGCGCGGCGGGCCCGGGGTGGCCGTGATCTCGAACATGGACGGCTTCGGGACGGCCGACCAGAAGAAGGCTGTCTACGACCGGCTCTCGATCGCGCAGCCCGCGTCGCGGCGCCTACGCCGCCGCTCGGCGGATCCCTATAACGGGTTCAAGCTGTTCTTCAGCGAGGACATCGGGCTGATCAGCCCCAAGGATGCGCTCGCGTTGAAGCCCGCTCCGGATATCATCGTCTACGAATAGTAGGCAGTCCGCAGTCCGCAGTCCGCAGTTCGCCAGGAGGTTGCGTGGGACGGAAGCAACGCCCAAGGCTTGACCCATCGTTTGACGGGCCGGGACCACTCCGGGCGTAGAGGCGCTGCGGGTCCAAGCCGGGACAGCACGGCACCTAACGGCTTTACCGACGACTTTGGTACCCGATGGGGTACCAAAGTCGTCGGAAACTGCAGTCTGGCGCCGGGCAGTGCATTAGTGCCGGGCCATCGCAGTCACTCGGGCCGCGGCGCGGTGGAAGGGCCGGGCGATTGCGCTGTGCGCGTGCCCGCCGAGATGCTTCGCCCGTGCCTCGAGCAGCGTCGTCAACTCCGCTGTGGGGTGGAAGGGGTCCGCGACGGTCGCGTCGTCCTCGAGGGACCTCACCACCAGTACGTCCTCGTCCACCTCGGCGAGCAGGGCGGCGCCCCTCGGGACCGGGTGGCCCTCGAGCTGCGCGAGGCGCTCGACTGCCTTCCAGTCATCGGGTGTGACCCGTCGGATCGTCACGGAGTCGTAGAGCGTAGGCGCCGCGCCCGGTCGCTCGGGGTGGGAGCGCCGGTATTGCTCAGCTTGCGCGTAACGCTCTTCGATAACCGTCTGTGCGAGTAGTGCGTTGAGAGGATTCATCGGGTGCCGCCCTCCTCGGTATCGGTCTCTGCTCATAACCAGTGTAGAATGTACGGTAGTTAGCATAACTTGTCAAGGGCTTTTGGTAGTTACGTAGGATAATCGACGAAATCCGAGGAAATCTGTGACTTCCGACACAGCGCCAGGCCGGCTCGAAGTGATCCGGCAGTTCGTCAATACACGCGACATCGACGACGACCTCGACGACATCGCGACCCCCGAGGCGCTCGAGGCCTGGCTCGCCGAGCACGATCTGAGCACGGCCGCGGCCACCGCTGCGGATGTGGCCCGCTTCGCCGACGTGCGCGAGGGCCTGAGGGCCCTGATGCTGGCCAACAACGGCGAGCCGCGTGACCCGGATGCGCTCGCCCGCCTCGACGCCGTGGCGGCAACGGTGCCGGTGAGCGTGCGCTTCGGCGACGACGACTGCGCGCTCGAGCCCGAGGGCGAGGGGCTCGACGGGGCGCTCGGGTCGATTCTGGGCCTGGTCCACACGGCGATGCGGGACGGGAGCTTCCAGCGTCTGAAGGCCTGCCGCGAGCACACCTGCGAGTGGGCTTTCTACGACCACTCCCGCAACCGGTCGGCCACGTGGTGCTCGATGGAAGTGTGCGGAAACCGTGCCAAGGCCCGCGCATATCGCGCCCGGCACGGCAAGGGCGCGTAGGCAAGCTCTACGCTTCTGCCGATGATCATCGCGATCGACGGGCCCGCCGGGAGCGGGAAGAGCACGGTCGCGCGCGAGGTCGCCCGGCGGCTCGGCTTCACCTATCTGGACTCGGGTGCGATGTACCGCGCCGTCACGCTGACGGCGCTCGACTCGGGGGTCGACCTGGACGATGGGCCCGCGCTCGGCCGCATCGCCGAGCGCCTGGCGATCGAGCTGCGGCGCCGCGACGACGACAACGCTCAGGTGCTCGTGGACGGGCGTGACGTCAGCGACGCCATTCGCGAGCCGCGCGTCACGGGGGCCAGCTCCCGGGTGGCAGCACACCCGGACGTGCGCAGGGCGATGCTCGACAAGCAGCGCGCCCTGATCAAGGCCGGTGACTACGTCGTCGAGGGCCGTGACATCGGCACCGTCGTCGCGCCCGACGCGCCCGTGAAGGCATTCCTCACCGCCGACCCCGGCGAGCGCGCGCGCCGTCGCGGCGCCTAGCTCGAGCGCCGCGGGGTGAGCATCCAGCACGACGAGGTGCGCTCCGCGATCGAGCAGCGCGACCTGCTCGACTCGACACGCTCGGCCGCGCCGTTGCGCCAGGCCGACGACGCGGAGCTGATCGACACCACGAGCCTGACGGCCGACGCCGTCGCCGACCGCATCGTCGAGCTCGCCAAGGCCGCATCCGGAAGATGAGGAGGAACGCACCAAAGGTCGCGGTCATCGGCTATCCGAACGTCGGCAAGTCGTCGCTGGTGAACCGTCTCAGCGACACCCGCGAGGCGGTCACCGATGCGCAGCCCGGCGTGACGCGCGACCGCAAGGAGATCCCGGCAGAGTGGAACGGCGTGTCGTTCACCCTCGTCGACACGGGTGGCGTGGACCTGAGCGACAGCGAGGCGCTCGCGCGCCAGGTGCAGGACCAGGCGCGCTTCGCGCTCGAGGACGCGACTGCGGTGTTGCTGGTGGTCGACGCCACGGCGGGATTGCGGCCCGGCGACGCGGACCTCGCGAAGCTGCTGCGGGCGTCCTCGGTGCCGGCGATCGTGGCGGCGAACAAGCTCGATCGTGGCGAGGATGCGCCGCTGGCCGCCGAGTTCCACGGTCTGGGCCTGGGCGAGCCGATGCCGGTCTCGGCCGCACATGGGATCGGAACGGGCGATCTGCTCGACAAGGTCGTCGAGGCCGTGCGCGCCAGCGCCACGCCCGAGGAGCCCGACGACGATGCCGTCTCGGTCGCGGTTATCGGCCGGCCAAACGTGGGGAAGTCGTCGCTGGTGAACGCGTTCCTCGGCCAGGAACGGGTGATCGTGGACGAACGCGCGGGCACCACGCGCGACTCCATCGACACGCGCATCGAGGTGGACGGGCGGCCGCTCGTCCTGGTCGACACGGCCGGGCTGCGCCGGGTATCGAAGGTCGCGGGCACGGTCGACTACTACGCACAGCTGCGCTCGGAACGCGCGGCGGAGCGTTCCGACGTCGCGCTCGTCGTCTGCGACGCGCAGGACGGCGTCACCTCCGAGGACCTCAGGATTGCGGACCTCGCGATGCACAACGGCTGCGCGACGATCGTCGTGCTCAACAAATGGGATGTCACGGCAACCGAGCTCGAGGACGCGAAGGCGCGCGTCGCGACCAAGCTGCGCCTGCGCCCGCGCGTGATCACCGCCTCCGCGCTGTCCGGCCGCAACGTCACTCGCCTGATGGTCGAGGCCGTGTCGCTGGCCGATCGATCCCGCGTCCGGGTCGCGACCGCCGACCTGAACCGGTTCGTGGCGGAGGTCCAGGCCCAGCGTTCCCCGCCGGCGGTACGCGGCAAGCGACTGCGGATCTACTACGCGGCTCAGGTCGAGTCCGGCCCGCCGCGCTTTCGCCTCCACGTCAACGATCGTCGCCTGATCGTGCGGGACTACGGGTTCTTCGTCGAGAACCGCCTCCGCGAGCGCTACCACCTCGAGGGAGTCCCACTCGTGATCGACTTCGTCGATCGCGAGCGCCGCAGCCGACCGCCGTCGGGCCGGCGGGCCGAGCAGGCGCAAACGAGTCCGTGAGCGGCCTGCGCGCGCGACTCACCCTCGACCGCATCGCACTCGTAGTCGTATTGATCGGCGCGGTGCTGGTGGTCGCGTCGCTGGTCGAAGGCTCCGGCAGCGACGAGGCGCGGGACACCGCCGCGCGGCTCGTGCCCGCCGATGCGCTGCTCTATGTGCACGCCCGCGTGGAGCCCAGCAGCGAGCAGTGGCAGCGGGCGGGCGAGATCGTGCGCCGCCTCCCGTCGCTGCGCCGGCTGCGCGACCGCGCGCTCGAGAGCCTCTCGCGTGAGCGCCGGCGGCTGAACTTCGAGACCCAGGTGCGCCCGTGGATCGGGGACGAGGCGGCGGTGGCGCTGTTGCCCGCGGGCCGCCGGGCGACATCGCTGATCCTCCTGCGGATTGCCGACGAGCCGCTTGCCCGCCGCTTTCTCGAGGGCGCCGGCCGGTCGACCCGGCAACGCCATCGCGGCATCGTGGTGCGGGTGTACGGCGACCTCGCGGCCGCCTTCGTGGGGCGGTTCATGGCGATCGGCACCCCCGCGAACGTGCGCGCGGCGATCGACGTCCGCCGGCGGGGCTCGCTTGCCCGTGTGGACCGCTTCCGCCGTGCGGTCGACGAGCTTCAGACCGACGACCCGCTCGCCTACGCCTACGCTCCGGCCCGCGGCTTCGCGCAGGTGCTGGGCGGCCAAGATGGCCTCGTCGGGCAGATCCGCTCGTTCGTCGATGCGCCCGGGCTCGAGGCGGCTGCGGCCGCGGTGCGAGCCGAGGGCAACGGCGTGCGCCTGGAGCTCGCCACGCTGGGGCCGGCGCCATCTCCGGCGAAGCAGTTCGAGCCGACCCTGACCAAGGCCGTGCCGTCCGGCACGATGGCCTTCGTGGGCGCGGCCGGCGTCAACGGGGTTCTGGATCAGCTGGAGCGCCTCAGCGGAGTCGACGGCTCCGCGGTGCCCGGCCTCATCCGGCGGCTGCGCAGGCAGCTCGGCAGCGAGGGGGAACGCGCGCTGCTACGCGCGCTGCGACCGCTACAGGGACGCGAGTCCGCCCTGTTCGTCACCCCGCCGGTGAACGTCCCGGTGGTGACACTCTTGGTTGCCGACACGACCACGGAGGAGAGCGGCAGCGTGCTCGAGGCGCTGCAGCCGGTGATCTTCCGGCTGCTGGAAAACCCCGCCGGCGGCCGGGTGCCGGCGATCATCCCGCGGCGCATCGCGGGGGTGGAGGCCACCACCCTGAGCCTGTCCCCGACCCTCGCACTGACCTACGCGGCCTTCGACAACTGGCTGGTCGTGTCGACCAGCCCCGAGGGCATCCGCCGGTTGCGCGCACGCGGGGATTCGCTCGCGGACAACGCCTCGTTCGCCCCTGGTGGCCTTCGAAAGTTCCTCGATCGCGCGTCCTCGGTAGTCTTTCTCGACCTTCGCCGGCTGTCCGCTCTGGTCGAGCGGGCCGGTTTGGCCGCCACACGCGGATACCGTGCGATCGAGTCCGACATCGCGCGCATCGGTGCGGTGAGCGGTGTCACGTTAAGCCAGCGATCGTCACAGACGGCGCAAATCTTCGTAGAGGTGCCATGAGCTCCACCCAACAGCTTTCAGACAACGAGTATCTGTTCACGTCGGAGTCGGTCACAGAAGGCCACCCCGACAAGATCGCCGATCAGATCTCGGATTCGGTGCTGGACGCGATCCTCACCGACGACCCGAACGGCCGCGTCGCGTGCGAGACGTTCGTGACCACGGGCATGATCGTCGTCGGCGGCGAGATCACGACCAGCACGTACGTGGACATCCCGAAGATCGCCCGCCGGACGGTCGCGGACATCGGATACACCCGTGCGAAGTTCGGTTTCGATGCGGAGACGTGCTCCGTCCTGACCGCGATCGACGAGCAGTCGCCGGACATCGCGCAGGGCGTCGACAGCGCGTACGAAGCCCGTCACGTTCCCGGAGACGACGACCCGCTGGACAAGATCGGCGCGGGCGACCAGGGAATGATGTTCGGCTACGCGACGCGCGAGACCAAGGAGCTCATGCCGATGCCGATCCAGATCGCGCATACGCTCGCGCGGCGCCTTTCACAGGTGCGCAAGGGCGGGGTGGTTCCGTATCTGCGCCCGGACGGCAAGACGCAGGTCACGGTGCGCTACGAGAACGGCAAGCCGATCGAGATCGTGAAGATCCTGATCTCCACACAGCACAAGCCGGACATCGACAGCGAGACGCTGATCAAGCCCGACCTCTGGGAGCACGTCGTCGAGCCGGTGCTGCACGCCGACTACCGCGAGCTCTACACCGAGAAGGCGCTGCGCGACAACCTGATGGTCAACCCGACAGGCAAGTTCGAGATCGGGGGCCCGATGGGGGACGCCGGTCTCACGGGGCGCAAGATCATCGTGGACACCTACGGCGGCGCGGCCCGTCACGGTGGCGGGGCGTTCTCCGGCAAGGACCCGTCGAAGGTGGACCGGTCGGCTGCCTACGCCGCCCGTTACGTGGCGAAGAACGTGGTGGCCGCGGAGCTGGCCGACCGCTGCGAGGTGCAGGTCGCCTACGCGATCGGCGTCGCACATCCGCTGTCGCTGATGGTCGAGACCTACGGGACCGAGCGTGTGCCGCAGTCACGCATCGTGGAGCTGGTCGACAAGCACTTCGACCTGCGCCCCGGCGCGATCGTGCGCGACCTCGACCTGCGCCGGCCGATCTTCCGCAAGACGGCCGCGTACGGGCACTTCGGTCGCGAGGACGCCGACTTCACGTGGGAGAAGACGGACAAGGCCGCCGCATTGCGCGCCGACGCGGGCGTGGATCGCAAGGCGCAGGCCGTCAGCTCGTAGCCCCCTCCGGCAGCAGGGCGAACACCCGCGCCGGCGTGCCCGACCCTTCGACGAGCCGCAGGGCACCGACCACCAGCAGCGCGCCGCGCGGCGGGAGTGCGGCGAGGTTGACCAGGCCCTCGACGTGCCACAGGCCGGCGGGCAGCGTCAGGTGGTGCACCGGGTAGTCGGTGGCGGCGCCCGGGTCGACGCCCAGCGTGTCGATTCCGAGCCCCACGACACCGCGCTCGATCAACAGCTCCGCGGCGCTCGCCCCGAAGCCGGGGAAATCCCCGCCGACGTAGCGCGCGGCATCGCCGAGGTGGCGCTCCCAACCCGTCAGGGCAAGTACCGCCGATCCGGTCTCGACGGGGCCGTGCCGGCGCTCTGACTCCTCGACGTGCTCCCGCTCGATCGTGAAGCCCGCGTCGCGCTCGCATTCAGCGCGCACGTCGATCACCGCGCAGGGCACGACCAGGCGCTCGGCCGGGATCGCGTCCGCGTGCGCGCCGCCGGGAGCAAAGTGCGACGGGGCGTCGAGGTGCGTGCCGGCGTGCTCCGGGGTGGTGATCTGACGGGCGTAGGAGTGGTCGGTCTCGATGCGTGACAGGACACGCGCCGCGAGCGGCTCCGATCCCGGCCACAGGACGGTTGCGGGCCCGAGCGGTTGGGTCAGATCGATCACGCGGCGCATGCAGGGCGATCGTATGCGGATCCCCCGGCCGTCCGTACACCGCCCTAGATTCAAGCCTGGATGCCCTCGATCGCCCGCGTCGAACCGCTCACCACGGCCCGTGCCCTGCGCGGGCCGTTCGACTACCGCATCCCGCGCGAGATGGAGGGCGTCGGCGTCGGCTCGGTGTTGCTCGTCCCATTCGGCCGGCGGCGGATCCTGGGACTGGTCGTGGGGGTGGGCGACCATACCGAGGTCCCGCAGGAGAAGCTGGTCGAGCCGGTCGCCCCGCTCGAAGCCGGCGTTCCGCCCGAGCTGGTCGAGCTGGGGATGTGGCTGGCCGACGCGTACTGCTCGACGCCCGCACGCGGCCTGGCGCTCGTGCTCCCGCCGGGAACGGGCACGGCATCGCACGCCACGCCGGGGGCGACCACGCGCGAGCTGCTGGAAGCGGCGCTCACTCCGGCCGGCCGCGAGGCGCTCACCGGTGGTGGAACGATCCGCCTGGGCCCGAAGCAGCATGCGGCGCTCAGCCGCCTCGTGCACGGGCCCTCGACGGCTGCGGAGCTCGACGTCGCGCACGGCACCCTGGCGAGCCTCGAGCGCCGTGGCCTCGTGGCGATCGGGCGGCGCGAGGTCGGGCGCCGGCCCGCGGGCATCGATCGCGGCGCGGGCAAGCACGCGAGCGCCGGATCACCGCGCGTGCTCACCGCGTCTCAGGAGGATGCGCTGCGCGCGGTGCTCGAGCCGTTGCGCGAGCGCCGCCACGACTCGCTGCTGCTGCACGGCGTGACGGGCTCCGGCAAGACGGAGGTGTACCTGCGCGCAGCCGACGCCGCGCTGGCGCAGGGCCGCTCGGCCATCGTGATGGTCCCGGAGATCGCGCTCACTCCCCAGACGGCCCGGCGCTTCGAAGAGCGTTTCGGCGAGCGCGTCGCGATCCTCCACTCGAAACTGGGACTGGGCGAGCGCTACGACGAATGGCGCCGGCTGCGCGACGGCCGCGCGCGGATCTGCGTGGGCCCGCGCTCGGCCGTGTTCGCTCCGCTGACCGATCTGGGACTGATCGTGGTCGACGAGGAGCACGACTCCGCGTACAAGCAGGAGAGCGATCCGCGCTACGACGCTCGCGAGGTGGCGGAGCGGCGCGCCCGGATGTCGGGCGCCGTGCTTTTGTGCGGCAGCGCGACCCCGCGCCCCGAGAGCTGGCTGCGTATGCGCACCCTCTCGCTGCCGGCGCGGGTCGACAACCTCGAGCTGCCGCCGGTCGCGCTCCTCGACATGCGGGGATTGCGGCACGCGCTGCATCCGGACGCACGGCGTGCGCTCGAGGACGTGCGCACGCGCGGTCGCAAGGCGATCGTGCTCGTCAACCGGCGCGGCTGGTCGGCATTCGTGGAGTGCCGCGACTGCGGGCGCACCTGGATGTGCCCGCATTGCGATGTGACGCTCACGCTGCACCGCGACGATCCCTCCGGGCGGCTCGCGTGTCATCACTGCGGTCACTGGGAGCGCGCCGCGCAGTCGTGCCCGGACTGCGGGTCGACCGCGGTATCTCGTCACGGCGCCGGCACTCAGCGCGTCGAGGCGGAGCTGCGCGAGGCGCTGGCACCGCTGCCGGTGTTCCGGCTGGACGCAGACGCTGCTCGTCGCAAGCACGGCATCGCAGAGACCCTGGCGCGCTTCGACGCGGCGGACGCCGGAGTGCTCGTCGGCACGCAGATGGTCGCGCAGGGCCATGACTTCCCCGAGGTCGAGCTGGCCGTCGTGCAGGACGCCGACGCGACCCTGCGCTTCCCCGACTTCCGCGCGGAGGAGCGCACGTTCACGCTCGTCTCGCAGCTCGCCGGCCGCAGCGGCCGCGGCCCGGGCGGCGGGCGGGTGCTGGTCCAGACGATGAGCCCGGACACGGCCTGCCTGCGTCACGCCGCGCGCCATGATGCGCCGGGCTTCCTGAGCGCCGAGATGGAGCGCCGCCGCGCGTTGCGCTACCCGCCCTTCTCGACGCTGATCGATGTCACCACGTCCGCGCCCGACCAGGAGTCGGCCGACCACGCGGCAGGGCGCTTGGCGGAGCTGCTCGGCGACCTCGACGTGCTCGGGCCGGCGCCACTGTTCCGCCTGAAGGACTTTTACCGCAGCCGCCTGGTGGTGAAGGCCGCCGACCGGCCGGCGGCGGTCGCTGCCGTCGGCACCGCGGTCAAGAAGGTCGGCGCGGACCGCAAGCTCAAGAACACGAAGCTGGCCGTCGACGTCGACCCGCAGTGACGTGTCCGACGAGGCCGACTGCCCTTTCTGCAAACGCATTCGCGGCCACCGGGGGCTGCTCGGAACGCGGCGGACCGCCGTCGCGCTGCCCGACGCGTTTCCCGTCAGCCCGGGCCACTGCCTCGTGCTCCCCAAGCGCCACGAACCGGACTTCTTCGAGCTGACCCGGGACGAGCAGGCGGATATCGGGGATCTCCTGTGGGAGCTGCGCGAGCTGCTCGAGGCCGAGCACGACACGAAATCGTTCAACGTCGGCGTGAACATCGGCGCCGCCGCGGGCCAGACCATCGACCACGCGCACGTGCACCTGATCCCCCGGTACGACGGTGACGTCCCGGACCCGCGCGGCGGCGTGCGGTGGGTGATCCCCGACCGCGCCCCGTATTGGGACGAGTAGCGGCCTCCTGACCCGCCAGGCCCGTTGCTAGAGTTGGCCGCGGATGGCGGGAAGCGACGAAAACGGCCGTCCGGTGGACGCAGAGGAGTTCGAGGACCAGGCTCAGGAGACCGACGAGCAGCCGGTCCTCGATCCCGAGACGCAGGCGCGGCGCGAGCGCGCGCTCGCGCTGATCCGGACCTTTGGAGACCCTGCGCTGCGCGCGAGCGCGGTCGACGTCACGCGCTTCGACGAGTCCCTGCACGAAGAGGTCGCGCGCATGGACGCCCTGATGGGCGACGCCCTCGGCCTCGGCCTGGCGGCCACCCAGGTCGGCGTCATGCACCGCCTGTTCGTCTTCCGCGTGGGAGCCGACGCGCCGCTGGTGGCGGTCGTCAACCCGCGGATCGAGTGGTCCTCGCAGGAGCAGGAGACGGCGGAGGAGGGATGCCTCAGCCTGCCGCGCGTGCTCGTGGACGTCGAACGGCCCCTGCATGTCCGCGTAAGCGCCCAGGATCACCGCGGCGAGCCGATCTTGCTCGAGGCGTCGGGGCTCGAGGCGCGCGTGATCCAGCACGAGATGGACCACCTCGACGGGGTCCTGATCCTCGATCGCACCACCAAGGACCAGCGCAAGGAAGCACTGCGCGCGCTGCGCGACGGCGGCGAACAGCACTCCCACGAGCCGAGCGCCAGCGCCCGCAGCGCGGGCTGAGCACCGCCTCGTGCGGACGGTCTACCTGGGCAGCTCCGGCTTCGCCGTCGAGGTGCTGAAGGCGCTGGCGGCGTCGCGCCATGCTCCGGCGCTGGTGGTGACGCCTCCCGACCGGCCCAAGGGCCGGGGGCGCAGGACCGCTCCTCCGCCGGCCGCCGAGGCGGCCCGGGAGCTGGGCCTGCCTCTGCTGCAGGCCGAGAGCGTGAACGCCCCGGAGGCGCTTGACGCGATCGCCGCGGCGGCACCCGGCGCAATCGGCGTGTGCGAGTTCGGTCAGCTGATCCGCGAGCCGCTGCTCTCCCGTCGCCTGCTGCTCAACGTGCATCCGTCGTTGCTCCCGCGCTGGCGCGGCGCCGCACCGATCGAGCGGGCGCTGATGGCGGGGGACGAGCAGACCGGCGTGACGATTTTCAGGCTTACCGAGGGCTGGGACAGTGGGCCGATCGCACTCCAGCGGGAGGAGCCGATTCAACCGGACGACACGCGCGGAACGCTCGGGCACCGGCTGGCGGGGCTTGGTGCGAGTCTGCTGATCGAGGGGTTCGATCTGGCCGAGGCCGGCACGCTCCAGCTGGCCGAGCAGCCGGAGCAGGGCGTGATCTACGCCGAGAAGATCGTGTCGGCGGAACGGCGCCTCGACGTCAACCGCCCCGCGGCCGAGCTCGAACGCATCGTGCGGGCGCTGACCCCCGGCGTCGGCGCCTTCGTCGAATTCGAGGGAGGCGAGCGCCTGGGGGTCGAGACTGCCCGTGCCGTCGACGACGGGCCCGCCCCCGGAGAGGTGCGAGTCGAAGGCGGGCAGTTGCAGATCGGCTGCGCGCACGGCGCGCTGGAGCTCGTGACCGTGAAGCCGGCCGGCGGGCGCTCGATGCCCGCCGCGGACTACCTGCGCGGCCACACGCCCCCGTCGCGCGTCGCGGCCACCGACTAGATGGCCACCCCGGCTCGCCGCTGCGCGTACGCCGTGACCCGCCGCGTGTTCGAGGGCGGTGCGTACACCGACCACGCTTTTCGCGCCGAGGCCCAGCGGCACGAGCTCGACGGCCGCGATCGCGCGTTCGCGATGCGACTGTCATACGGAGTCGTGCAGCGCCGCCGCACTCTCGACCATGTGCTCGAGCGGCTGTCGGACCGGGCCGTGGGCGACCTCGACCCGGAGGTGCTCGCAGCGCTGCGGCTCGGTGCATACCAGCTGCTCTACATGGACGGGGTGGCGGATCATGCCGCCGTCACCGAGGCGGTGGACCTCGCCAAGGCTGCGGGGAGCCGCGGCCACGGCCTCGTGAACGCCGTGCTGCGCCGCACCGCGCGCGAAGGTGCGGCAGCGCTCGCGGGCCTCGGCGACACCACGCCGGCCGCGGCCGCGCTGCTTCATTCCCACCCCGACTGGGTCGCCGAGATGTGGTGGGAGCAGCTCGGCCCGGATGCGGCGCGCGCACTGTTGAGCGCCGACAACGAGGCCGCCGAGAGCGCCGCGCGCGTCAACACGCTGCGCGCCGATGTCGACGAGGTGCTCGCGGAGCTCTCGCGCGCCGGCGTCGACGCGACGCGTGACGATCAGCTCGCCGAGGCCCTTGTGCTCGGGCATCCGTACGACCTGCACGGGTCGGAGCTGTTTGCGCGGGGAGCGCTGATGCCGCAGTCGCGCGCCTCGATGCTGGTCGCGCACGCGGTCGACCCTCAACCGGGAGAGCGGGTGCTCGACCTGTGCGCCGCGCCCGGCGGGAAGACGACCCACCTCGCGGCGCTGATGCGCGGGGAGGGCCGGGTCGTGGCGGTCGAGCTCGATGCGAAGCGCGCGCGCGACATCGCCCGCAACGCGGAGCGGCTGGGGGCGGGGAACGTGGAGGTCGTGCTGGGCGATGCGGCCGAGCCGGCCTTTGGGAACGGGTACGACCGGGTGCTTGTCGATCCGCCGTGCTCGGACCTGGGGACGCTGCGCTCTCGGCCCGACGCACGCTGGCGCAAGACCCCGGCTCAGGTGGTCGAGCTGGCCGCGCTGCAGGCCCGGATCCTGGACGCGGCCACGGAGGCAGTGCGGCCCGGCGGCCGCCTCGTGTACTCGACGTGCACGATCAGCCCGCGGGAGAACGAGCTTCAGGTCGAGGCGCTGACGGCACGTCATCCAAGTCTGGCAGCGGCCGACCGCCCGGTCGTTCAGACTTTGCCTCACCGCGACCGCACGGACGGCTTTTTCATCGCGACATTCGTGAAGACATGAACGACGTACCGGCAGGCGGACAATCCCAGCCCGGCGCGGGCGAGATGTTCGGGCCCGATCGGATGTGCCCGGGCTGTGGTGAGCCGTGGCTGCGGCCCACCCAGCTTGCCGGGCGATACCGCTGCGTCAACTGTCTCGTGCGCTTCCAGCTGATGTCGTACTGCCCGACGTGTGGGGATCACTCCACGATGGTGCGGATGCGCGACAGCCAGGACCAGGTCTGCGCGGGCTGCGGCGGCTCGATGCTGAAGCCGGTATAGGTTCCCGTCGATGTTGAACGCTGTGGCCACCCGCGAGCTGATCAGGACCAAGCGCGTCGAGCCCTCGATCCTCTCCGCCGACTACTCACGCCTGGGAGAGCAGGTCGCGACGGTCATGGACGCCGGGGCGCGCGTGATCCACGTGGACGTGATGGACGGGCACTTCGTTCCGCCGATCACGATCGGGCCCGTGATCGTGGGGTCGATCCGCGAGCAGGTGCACGCGGCCGGCGGCATGCTCGACTGCCACCTGATGGTCGAGCGTCCCGAGCGCCAGATCGACCAGTTCGTCGCGGCCGGGGCCGACTCGATCACGATCCAGGCGGAGTCCACGCCGAACGTGCACTACGCCCTGAAGCAGATCCGCGAAGCGGGCTGCCTCGCGGGACTCGCGATCAATCCGGGCACGCCGGTCGAAGCCGCGGCCGAGGTGCTTGACCTGGTCGACCTCGTGCTGTGCATGACGGTGAACCCGGGGTGGGGAGGACAGGACTTCATCGAGTCCTCTTCGGCCAAGCTCGAGCGCCTGCGCGCACTTGCGGGGCCGGATCTGCCGATCCAGGTGGACGGGGGCATCGGCCCGGTCACCGCGGGCATCGCACAGGAGGCCGGGGCGACGCTCTTCGTGGCCGGGTCGGCGGTATTCGGTGCGGAGGACCCGGCGCGCGCCTACCGCGCGATCGCGGACGCGGCCGGCGCCGTCTGAAGCCTCGCGACCGCGTCGGGAACCCCGACGCGCGCGCTGGGGAACTTCGGCTCCCAGCCCAGCTCCCGCTTCACGCGCTCGTTCGACGTGCGCGCGGAGCGCACCACCGCAGCCACCGGGTCGCGCCCCGCGACCACCCGCGCGATGCCGGCCGGTATCCGGCGCGGAGGACCGACGCCCAGCGCGTCGGCCGCGAGCTTCACGAACTCGTAGTAGGTGAGCGGCTCGTCGTCTGCCACGTGGTAGACAGCTCCGTCCTTTGCACGCTCGACCGAGTCGGCGAGGACGACCGCCACGTCGTCCACGTGCACCACGTCCCAAAGGTTGCCGCCGCCGCCGATCACGGCGAAGCGCCCTGGCTGCTGGAGCCGGTGCACGAACTCCTTCTCGAACCAGCCGCCGGGCCCGTACACGTGTCCCGGACGCACGACCACGCCGTCGAGCCCCGACTCGCGCACGAGGCGCTCGCCCTCCTGCTTCGAGCGCCCGTAGGCGGTGTGTACCGGCAGCGGCTCGTCCTCGCGCAGCACGCGGCCGTCGGCTTCGCCCGTGACGACGGTCGAGGCGAACACGAAGCGCTTCACGCCCGCCTCCTCCGCGGCCTCGAGCAGCCGCCGAGTGCCTTCCACGTTCACTTCCTGGATCCGCTCTTCGTCACGCTGAGTCGCGATCTCCGCCGCCAGGTGCACGACGCATTCGGGTGCCTGCTGCGTGAGCGAGTCGGTGAGGTGGATTGGCGCGGTCAGGTCGCCCACCACCGCGGTCGTGCCTTCAGGTTCGGACCCGGGCCGGCGCACCAGCGCCAGCACTTCGTGGCCGCGCGCAGCCAGCTCCCGGCAGGCCGCATGACCGACGAACCCGCTCGCTCCCGTTACGAGGACCCGCACGGCGCGAACGATACCCTGGCGCGATGGACCTGCCGGTGAGGGGGGCGGAGGTGCGTACGCTCGGGCTCGCCCTGCCGCCGGGGCCGATGCCCGCGCGACGCGGTACCCGCCCGCTCAAACGCTGGCGCTACGTCGGCTACTACAGCGCGCAATTGATGCTTTGCGCCGCCGACGCGCGCATCGGCCCGGTGCCACAGCGCTGGTGGGCCGTGGCCGAGCCAGACGGCAGCCTGCGCGGCAAGACGACGATCGGGCGGGGCGGGGTGGACGTGTCGGGCTCGCGGGTGCGGGTGGATGCCGGCGACGTGAAGATCGACCTGATGCTCGAGGAGTCCGACGGGGTCGAGATCGCCTCGCCGGCCGGGACCGGCGGGAACTACATCTGGACCCGCAAGCAGGCAAACGTTCCCGCACGCGGCTCCGTCGTCGTCGACGGCGATCGCCGGGAGCTCAACGGCGTCGCCTTCATCGACGACAGCGCGGGCTACCACCCGCGTCACTCGGCGTGGATGTGGTCGGCGGGCAACGGCCGCGCGGCGGACGGCCGCGCGGTGGCGTGGAACCTCGTCACCGGCATCCACGACTCGCCGCGGGACAGCGAGCGCACGCTGTGGGTCGATGGCCGGCCGCAGGAGCTGGGACCGGTCGCCTTCGCTCCCGATCTCTCCGCGGTGACCTTCCAGGAGGGAGGCGGGCTCGAGTTCAGCGAGTGGTCGGCGCGGGAGGAGCACATGAACATGCTCCTGATGCGCTCCGACTACCGGCAGCCCTTCGGCACCTTCGCGGGCATGCTGCCCGGCGGCATCGAGTTGGCCGAGGGCTACGGGGTGATGGAGCAGCACGACGTCCGCTGGTGAACGTGGCACGGGCGCTCGGGAAGCTGCGCGTGTTCGACGGCGGATCTGACGGCGACTCGCAGACCGGGCCCAACACGCTGTCATGGTGCAGGGAGTGTTCGTCCCCTAGCCCTGCGCGCCAGCAGGCCCTCGACCTTCGAGGCCAGCATCTCGATCCGGCCTTCGGCCTCCCAGTTCACAGTCGTCTCGACGAATCCCATCCACCTGAGGATGCGATCGAGCACCGCGGGCCCGGTGGGGTACCAGCACAGCTCGTAGACGCCTGACATCAGCTCGGTCCCCTCGTCCGCGAGAACCAGGCTGCCCTCCTCGCCGGCCAGCGTCGCCGTGTTGAGGATCAACAGCTCCCTGGTCAGATCCGCGGCGATCCTGAGCCCGGTCACCGGGTCCGGGAGGTGGTAGAAGAGGCCCTTGAACTGCACGACGTCGAACGGCGCGAGGCCCAGACCGGGAACGTCGTAGAGGTCGCAGACCACCGCCTCGACCTCCTCGGCCCGGTGCTCTGCGAGGAACCTGGCCTGCCGGATCCAGTGCTCGCGCACGTCGAACCCGAAGGACCGGGCCGCGCCCAGCTCCTTCGCCCAGAACAGGTAGCCGCCGCAGTTGCAGGCGCAGTCGAGGAACGACCTTCCCTCCAGAGTTGGGTAGAGGGAGCGCAACAGCGCCTGGAACTCCGGCCGGTAGTCCCACAGCGCCACCTCGCCGAATTCGTCCGGATACTCGACCTCGCGCGAGACGGCCGTGGTGACACCGGGCATGACCTCGACCTCGTGATGCCATGGTCCGAGCGCCTTGATCTCCGCCACCAGGTCGCGCGTTGCGGCGTCGCTCAACTTGCCTCTTCCGCGGCCGCGAGGATCGCCTCCGTTTCCTCGCCGGAGCCGGGTCTGATGCGCCGCTGCGGATCGGGCGCGCCGCGATAGGCCACGTACAGGAGAGTGGACAGGATCGCTGCGGTGACGATGAAGGCCACCTCGACCTCGCGGACCTCCTCCATGTCGGCGAGCAGCAGGAACGCGATGAAGAAGATCGCCGAAGTCGCCCACGACGCAGCGGCGAACCGCGCCCGGCCCTGGGCCAGCACCGCCTGGTTGACGGTCGTGGCCGACAGATAGAGGCCCGTGCCGGCCGCGACCAGCGCGAGCCCCAGCCGGTCGTAGTCGAACTCGGGCCCGAACAGCAGGCGCATCGCGGCCGGTCCGACGAGCAGCACACCGACCACCGTCGCCGCCCCGAACGCGAGGCACGCCGTCACGGTCAGGCGAACGCTGCGTCCGAAGTCTCCCGCCCCCGCCTGCTCCTCCTCACGGACCAGCAGCCGCGTGAGGTGTGGCAGCAACGTGGTCGAGACGGCCTGGAAGAGCTGCAGCGGCGCGCGCGCGATCATCAGCACGGCGAAGATCAGCGCGGCCAGCGCGTCATCGCCGGTGTCGGCCTTCACGATCAGCACGCCCGAGTTGAGGATCGCCTGCTCGGAGCACATGATCACGAGCACCGCGCCGGCGAACCCGAGCCCGTGCGAAAGGGTGAACTCAGACTCTGCGGCATCCGCCGCCGACTGCTGCTCGGTTGGCGCCGCCATGCGCCGCACGTGGCGGCCGAGTGCCCACGGCACCACGAACAGGCTCAGCAGGGGACCCGCCGCGATCGCGATCGCGGCGATGTTCTCGCTGTCCACGACGCCCACCGCGAGCAGCAGAGCGAAGACAACGCGCGACGACGCCTCCATCAGCACGAGGCCGCCGTAGAGCGCAAAGCGTTGCTCGCCTGCGAGAAACCCGCGCGCGAAATAGCTCGCGGCGTAGAAGGTGACGGCCGCGATCAGGCACCAGTAGAGCGTCGAGCTGCCGGAGAAGAGGTCGTCCTCGAGCGGATCGCGCAGCAACAGGGCCACGGCCACGAACGCGACGGCCAAGCCCAGCTGGATCGTGGCGGCGACGCGCAGCGCATCGCGGACCGATCGGTTCCGCGCGCGGCGCTCCGCGAGTGTGCGCGAAAGAAGCTGCTCCACGGGCCGGTAGATGATCGAGGCCACGAGGAAGACCGCGGCCCAGAGCACCGCGACCAATCCGTAGTCGTCGCGTCCGAGGGCGTGCGCGGCGATCGAATGAAACGCGTATGTGAGCACCCCGGTGACGCCGATCAGCGCGGAGAGCAGGGCCGCACCGCGGCCGTAGGATGCGCCGCTCTCGCCGGCGCCGGCGCGGCTCACGGGCCGACGCGTACGAGCGCCATCGTCCAGGGAAACGGCGAGCGCAGCTCGACCACCTCCCCGTAACGGCGCAGCAAGCTCGCGAAACCCCGCTTCGACCAGTGGTTGAGATGGCCGGGAGTGTTGCCGAGGTCGCGCAGGTAGCTGCCGCGGGCCATGTTCAGCCCGCGCCACAGCGGTTCCCGCGGGACACTCACCAGCAGCCACCGAGACGACACGCGGGCCATCTCGCCGAGCACCGCGGCCGGGTCCGGCACGTGCTCGAGCACCTCCATGGCCGTAGCGGCCTCGAACTCGCCGTCCTCGAACGGCAGGCTGTGTCCGTCGCCGGAGTGAAAGGTGAGGTTCGGTCGCGCGCGCTGCCGCCATTCCTCGCGCAGCTTCGGGTCCTCGAGGTCGATGCCGACGACGCGGCCGGGCGTGCGACCGGCCCACTGCTCCGTGAGGACGCCTTCGCCGCAGCCGACGTCGAGGATCGAATCGGGTGCGGCGTGGTCGAGCAGCTCGAACATCTCGCGCTCGAATCCCGCCATCAGTCGCTTCACGACAGGATTGGCCGACCCGTACTTGTCGAAGGTGTTGCCGGTCGGAACGTGGTCCGGCACGGAGGCCGGCATCGCAGCTCTGCTCACCGCGGGTCCCCGGCGGGTACCGTCGCGTGCTCCTCGGTGGCACGGGGGGCTGTGCCCCCCTCGGCTCCTGCGGAGCCTCCCCCCGTGTCGGGAACCGCAACCGACGTCTCGCGCGGGGCCTGGCGCCGCTCCGCCGGCTCGTAGTGCGACGGCTCGACGCCCAGCTTCAGCTCGATGCGCCGCGTCCTCTCCAGCGTGCGCTGGATCAGCACGCGGTTCGCCGCGAGCAGGTCGCCGATGATCCCGAGCGCTGCCAGCTGCACGGCGACCACGAAGAGCATCGCGCCGAGCACCACCGACTGGATGTGGCCGGTGCCGTCCCCTTGCACGAAGAGAACGAAGAACCGGCCCCACACCACCGCCGCCACCAGCGCGACGACGGCCGCGGCCATCAGGAACACGCGCAGCGGCTCGTACTGCGTGTAGATGCGGAAGATCGATGCCGCGTTCGTGCGCACGTACGACGAGATGGACCCGAACAGGCGCGAGTCCCGCATCTTCGGGTTCGTGCGGATCGGGACGTGGTCGATCGCGACCAGCATCTTCCCCGCCTGGATGATCGTCTCGAGCGTGTAGGTGAAACGCGAGACGACCTGGATCTGCAACGCGGCCTCGCGGTTGTAGGCGCGGAAGCCCGAGGTCGTATCGGGGACGGTGGTGTCCGAAGCGCGCCGCACCACCCAGCTACCCAGGCGCTGGAGCAGCTTCTTGACCGGCGAGAAGTGCTCGATCGTTTGGACCTCGCGATCGCCGACCACCAGGTCCGCCTCCCCGCGCACGATCGGCGTGACGAGCTTCGGGATGTCCGCGGCGTTGTACTGGTTGTCGGCGTCCGTGTTGACGATCACGTCCGCGCCCAGCTTCAGGGAGGCGTCGAGCCCGGCCTGGAAGCCCATCGCAAGGCCCTTGTTGTTCGTCAGGCGCACGACGTGGTCCACGCCGTGGTTGCGGGCGACCTCGATCGTGCGGTCGGTGGAGCCGTCGTCGATCACCAGCCATTCGACCACGTCGAAGCCTTCCACGGCCCGCGGAAGGTCGCGCAGCGTGACGGGGAGCGACTCCTCCTCGTTCAGGCAGGGAATCTGAATGATCAGTTTCATCGCGTGGATATCTAGGGCTTCGCCCACCTAAAGTCCTGTGCTTCGCGCCTGGCGGCGCTCGCCTATGGACTGGGTAAACTGGGCCGCCATTATCGCGCAAGGCCCGGAGAGTGCCGCGGCCGGCCTTGCTCGCGCCTCGCAACTCCACCCCGTGGAAAGCGCCACCGTCGAACGCTCCGCGCCCGGGCTTCCGGGCTTCGCCCGGCGCGCCCTTGCGCTGCCGGCCGACACTCTCGCCCTGTGGGCGTTGGCGGTGCTGTGCATCGTGGCCGTCGTCGGGTTCTTCACCTGGGTCACCTACCCCAACTACGACAGCTACTACGCGCTGCTGTGGGGGGACGAGCTGCTGAACGGGCAGCTACCCAGCTTCGAGGCCTATCGCGCTCCCACGGAGCATCCGCTGGCGGTGGCGTTCGGTGCCGTCCTGTCGGTGCTGGGAAGGGATGCCGACCGGGTCATGGTGCTGATCACGCTGTTCGCGTTCGTGGCGCTGGTGGCCGGCACCTACAAGCTGGGGCGCACGGCGTTCACCCCGTTCGTGGGCGCGATCGCCGCATTCCTCGTGTTGACGCGCTTCGACTTCCCGTCGCTGGCGGTGCGCGCCTACCTCGACATTCCATTCATGGCCGCCATCGTGTGGGCGGGCGCGCTCGAGGCTGCGCGGCCGCGCCGCGGCGCGCCGGTGTTCCTGCTGCTCGCGGGAGCGGGCCTGCTGCGCCCCGAGGCGTGGATCCTGTCCGGCGTCTACTTCCTGTGGATGAGCTGGCAGGCGGACTGGAACGAGCGCTTTCGCTACGCGGCGCTGACGGCGATCGGCCCGCTCGGGTGGGTGGCGACCGACTTCATCGTCACCGGCGATCCGCTCTTCTCGCTCACCTCGACGCAGGACCTGGCCGCGGAGCTCGACCGCACGAAGTCGGGCGGAGACGTCCTGTCCGCGATGCCACAGCTGTTGCGCGGCACGGTCAAGACCCCGGTTTTCTTCGCGGGCATCCTGGGCCTCGCGATTGCGATCTGGAGGTTCCCGCTGCGCGCGATCGTGCCCATGATGCTGTTCCTCGCCGGAGCCTTCACGTTCGTCGCGACGGGGCTCGTGGGGTTGTCGGTGATCGTGCGCTACCTGCTCGTCCCCTCCGTGATGCTGACGCTGTTCGCCGCGGTTGCGCTGGGCGGCTGGACCATGGTGCCTCGCGGGACACGATTGCGGCGCGCGTGGGCGATCGGCGCCGCGGCGATCACCGTCGCGGGGCTCGCATATACGACCTACAGGCCGCCGAGCCTCGAGCGCTTCAACAACGAGCTGTCGTTCCGCGGCGAGCAGGGCCAGAGCCTGCACCGGCTGCTGGAGACCTCCGCGGTCGAGCGCGCGCTGCGCTGCGGCGCGGTTTCGGTGCCCACCCACAAGCTGATCCCGGACACGCGCTGGGTGCTGGGCCTCGGGGAAGCCGATGTCGTCGCCCGCTCGGATCCGTCCACCGCCTCCGCGCGCAAGGCTCGCTACGGCGTCGCCGTCTTCCCGGTGGGGCGCACGAACATCCTGCGTACCGGCTTCGCGGTCAACACCGACGCGATCACGCAGGTTCCGGCCCGGGGATTTCGCCGGATCGCGACCGACAAGTACTTCGCGGCATACGTTCGCTGCCCCTCCGGGCGTGCCTAGGCACAAGCGGCCCGACGCATGGGCGCTCTGCCTCGGCGGCGTGCTGATCGGCGCGCTGGTCCTGCGCCTGTGGGGCATCAAGCACGGATTGCCGTACGTCTTCAACGTGGACGAGGCGTCGAACTTCGTCCCGACCGCGATCAGCTTCTGGTTCACCGACAGCTACAACCCGCACTACTTCATCAATCCGCCCGGCTTCTCGTACCTCCTGCACGTGGTGTTCGGGATCTGGTTCGGCGGCGGCGACGACGTCGGGCGCGCGTTTGCGGCCGACCCGACGGCGGTGTTCGTGGTCGCGCGCGTCACGTCGGCCGTACTCGGAACGGCAGCGGTCGGGTTCGTCTACCTGGCCGCGGCGCGCCTGTACGACCGGCGGGTCGGCGTTTTCGCGGCGCTCGTGATGGCCGTCGCCTTCCTGCCCGTCTTCTACTCGCACCTGGCGCTGAACGACGTGCCGGCGTTGCTGCCGCTCGCGGTGTCGGCCTGGGGCAGCGCGGGAGTGCTAGTGCGCGGCCGCCGGCTCGACTGGGCCGTGGCAGGGATCGGCCTCGGGCTCGCCGCCGCGACGAAGTACACCGCGGGGATCGTCGTGCTGCCCCTCCTGGTGGCCGCGGCGTTCCAGCTGCTGGATCGCGAAACGCGGGCCGGGGCGCTGCGGGGAGCCGCAACAGCGGCGGCCTTGGCCGCCGCATTTTTCATCTTCGCCAACCCGCACGCGCTGCTGTCGTGGGACGAGTTCTGGTCCGACGTGAGCAAGCAGGAGGAGGCGGCATCGGGCTTCGGCAAGCTCGGCCTCGACCAGGACTCGGGGATCGTCTACTACCTCGGGGTTCTGACGTGGGGCTTCGGGTGGGTGCCGCTCGCGGCGGCGCTCGCGGGAGCGCTTGTCGCTTTTCGCGAGGACGTGCGCCGCGCGCTCTTCCTGGTCCCGTGGCCGGTCCTGTTCATCCTCTACATGGGAACGCAGGAACGCTTCTTCGGGCGCTGGCTCCTGCCGGCCCTTCCCGCGCTCGCGATTCTGGCCGGCCTGGGTGCGACGCGGCTGCTCGACCTGATCGCGACGCGGCGTCCGCGGGTGTTGGCGGTGGCGGCAGCGGTCGTGGCAGCGGCGCTCGCGGGGCAGGGTCTCTACTACAGCGTGCACGTCGACCGTGTTCTGTCCAACGACGACACCCGCAACCTCGCGCGCGCCTGGATGGCCGCCAACATTCCCGCCGGGTCCAAGGTGGTGGTCGAGCCTGTGGTGCCCGACGCCTGGTTCGCCGATGCCGACGCCCCTGACGCGCAGGAGGCCCGCGGCCGCGGGCTGACACGGTCCGGGCGGCGGTGGATCAAGTTCCCGACCGGACGCACGACGGTCGACGAGCAGGGCCAGCGGCGCCGCGGCGGCAAGGGACGGTTCGTGAGCGTCGAGGACTACGAGCGCACCCTGCGCCCCGGCCTGATCGACGCGTACACCGCGGGCGGCTTCTGCTGGGTGGTCACGGGCTCGACCCAATACGGGCGCGCCGAACGGGCACCAGGCGAGGTCCCGCGCGCGATCCGCTACTACCGCGCGCTGGCGCGCCGGGGTCAGGTCGTGTACAGCGTGACCCCCTACGGTGACGGGGAGGGCCCCGTCGAATTCGACTTCGACTGGAGCTTCAATCAATACCCGCGCGCCTACGAGCGCCCCGGCCCGAGCGTGGTCGTGTACCGGCTGCGGGACGGTCGCTGCGCGCCCCTGCAGGCGCCCACGGCGCCGCGACCCGAGCACGCCGGGGGCGAAACGGCGGCCGTGAAGGGGCGAATTCCTGGTGGGTGATGCATTTGCTCCCCTATGGGAGATCAAATCGAACACCGAGCGATTTGGTCGCTGGTCAAACGGCAACACGGAGTTGTGGCCCGGCGCCAGTTGCTCGAAGCCGGCCTCACACCGAAAGGGATCAACCACCGGATCACCCGTGGTCGTCTGCGTCCCGTTGCGACCGGCGTCTACGCGGTCGGGCGCCCGTCCCTGACGCAGCATGGGCGCTGGATGGCCGCGGTGCTCAGCTGCGGGGTTGGCGGAGCGCTGAGCCACACGGACGCCGCAGCGCTCTGGGGGATCCGGCAAACCAGCGGAGCGATCGAGGTGACCGCGCCCACGCTTCGACGGCGCTCCGGCATCGTCTCGCATCGGGGCAAGAGACTGGAAGCGGAGGTGACGCGG
Source organism: Solirubrobacterales bacterium (assembly GCA_038203635.1). Classification (GTDB taxonomy): domain Bacteria; phylum Actinomycetota; class Thermoleophilia; order Solirubrobacterales; family JBBDJG01; genus DASRIA01. The sequence goes on along the minus strand of JBBRDT010000024.1, from coordinate 13,292 downwards.
CATCAAGGCATTCCCGTCACCAACCCGATTCGCACACTGGTCGACCTTGCCCCTCGCATCGACAGAGGCGAGCTGGAGGCGGCCGTCAACGAGGCGGACAAGCTCGACCTGGTCAGCACGGACGAGTTGCGGGCTGCGGTCGACGAGATCCCACGGCGACCGGGCGTCGCCGTTCTGCGCTCGGTGCTCGACCGGCGCACGTTCCGGCTCACCGACTCGCAGCTCGAGCGGCTCTTTCTGGAGATCGTCCGTGAGGCCGGTCTGCCGCCACCGGAGACCGGTATTTGGCTGAGCGGGTTCAAGGTCGACTTCTACTGGCCGCACCTCGGTCTCGTGGTGGAGACAGATGGCCTGCGCTATCACCGCACGCCCGCCCAGCAGGTCAAGGATCTCCGGCGTGAGCAGGTGCATGCCGCCGCAGGGCGGACCACGCTGCGGTTCCCGCACGCGCAGGTGAATTTCGAGGCCGACGACGTGCGGGTGACGCTCACCGACGTGGTACACGGCCTGCGGGGCGCCGTGAGCCCGCGCTGATGAGCTGCAACAGGCCTGTCTCCCATTGGAAAGCGCTGGACCGACGGTAGAATCGTGCGCAAGCGGCTGCCGTGCGTAGCAGGGGGAACGAGCGGCCCGGTCGGGACAGGCCCGGACCCGGCGCACGGCGGCGCAGCGGAGCATTCTTGACCGACAGCGATATGCGTTACCTACAAAGGGCCATCGAGCTCGCAGAGCTCGGTCGCGGACACACGAGCCCGAACCCACTCGTGGGCGCGGTGGTGGCGCGCGACGACGAGGTGCTCGGAGAGGGCTACCACGCCGCATATGGGGGCGACCACGCCGAGGTGGCGGCGCTCGGCGCGTGCGCGGCCGATCCGATCGGCGCGACCATGTACGTGACGCTCGAGCCCTGCTGCCATCACGGTCGCACGCCTCCCTGCACCGACGCGATCGTGAACGCCGGCATCAAGCGAATCGTGGTGGCGTCCGACGACCCCACGGACAAGGCCTCCGGCCGGGGGCTCGGCATCCTGCGCGACGAGGGAGTCGACGTCGAGGTCGTGGACGGCGAGGTGTCGCACGTCGCCCGGCTGCTGAACCAGCCGTTCCGAAAGCACGCGCGCACTGGTCGCCCGCATGTGGTGTTCAAGTCGGCGATGAGCCTGGACGGGAAGGTTGCGACCCAGACGGGGGACTCGAAGTGGATCTCCGGGGAGGAGAGCCGCAAGCTCGTGCATCGCTGGCGCGCAGAGGTGGATGCGGTCTGCGTCGGCATCGGGACGGCGCTTGCCGACGACCCGCTGCTGACAGCCCGCACCCCCGGCGCGGCGCGGCAGCCGGCTCGGGTGGTGTTCGACTCGGAGGCGCGCCTGCCGCCCGAGAGTCAGCTCGCCCGCACAGCGCACGATGCGCGCCTGATCGTCGTCACGACGCGCGCGGCCGACCGGTCGCGGCTCGAGGCGCTCAAGGCGGCCGGGGTGGAGGTCGTTGTAGCGGCGGGCGGCAACGAGGCGGAGCGTGTCACCGACTCCCTCGACAAGCTGGGCGGGCTCGGCATCCAGAGCGTGCTGCTCGAAGGAGGTCCGAAGCTCGCGGGCTCATTCCTCGACGCGGGCGAGGTGGACGAGATGCGCATCTTCATCGCACCGATCGCTGTCGGAGGCAGAGCGGCCCGCGTCCCGCTCGAGGGTGAGGGATCGGACACGATCGAGCATGCACACCAGGCACGCTGGGTGGACATGAAGATGTCCGGCAAGGACGTGCTGCTGTGCGCGCGTCTCGAAGAATGGTAAAGAGACCTGCGTAGCCACAGGTGTTTACGGGTTTGGTCCAGGAGCTGGGCAGCGTCGCGGCGGTGGTCTCCCGCGATGGGGCCACCCGCATCCGGGTGCAGGCTGCGCTCGCCGGGGAGCTGAGCGAAGGCGACTCGATCGCCGTGAACGGCGTCTGCCTCACCGCGGTCGAGCCGAGCGGCACGCACTTCGAGGCCGATCTCAGCCCCGAGACCGTGGCGCGCAGCGCGCTGGGGTCGCTTGCACCGGGAGCGCGCGTGAACCTCGAGCTCCCCCTGCGGCCCGCCGACCGGCTGGGCGGCCACATCGTCCAGGGCCACGTCGACGGAGTGGGGCGGCTAGTTTCGACGTCGGACCAGGGCACGAGCCGGGACATCCGCTTCGACGCCCCCGCGGACCTGCTGCGCTACGTGGTCGAGAAGGGCTCGATCGCCGTCGACGGAGTGAGCCTCACGGTGACCTCGGTCGACGATGCCGGGTTCTCGGTTTCCCTGATCCCCGAGACCCTCGATCGCACCACGCTGGGCCAGGACCGGGAAGGCGACCCGGTTAACCTTGAGGTCGACGTGATCGCCAAGCACGTGGAAAAGCTGATCGCCAGAATATGAGAAGCGAGCGCCGAAGGCGCGAAGCACTTGACTTTAGGTGGCGGCGTAGCCGCCTGGATACATGAGCGACAACCCCGCATTCGCAACCGTCGAGGAGGCCCTCGAGGACATACGGGCCGGCAGGATGGTGGTCGTCTGCGACGCCGAGGACCGCGAGAACGAGGGTGACCTGACGCTCGCGGCGCAGTTCGCGACTCCGGAGACCATCAACTTCATGGCCCGCGAGGCCCGCGGCTTGATCTGCCTCGCGCTCACGGCCGAGCGCTGCGACGAGCTGGGCCTCGATCTGATGGCGGCCAAGAACGAATCCTCCTTCGAGACGGCCTTCACCGTCTCCGTCGAGGCGCGCGAGGGAGTTACGACCGGCATCTCGGCGCACGACCGTGCGCACACGATCCAGGTCGCGATCGACCCCCGCACCGAGCCGCCCGACCTCGTTCAGCCCGGCCACGTGTTCCCGCTGAAGGCTCGGCCCGGCGGTGTGCTCGAGCGCACCGGGCAGACCGAGGCGGGAGTCGACCTGGCGCGGCTCGCGGGCGTGATCCCGGCCGCGGTGATCTGCGAGATCATGAACGACGACGGGACCATGGCGCGGGTCAAGGACCTGATCCCGTACTGCGAGCGCCACGAGCTGAAGATGATCACGGTCGCCGACGTGATCGCCTACCGCCGCCGGACCGAGAAGCTCGTGGAACGCGTCGCGGAGGCGTACCTGCCGACCGAGTACGGCGAGTTCAACGTCGTCGGGTACCGCTCGCTCGTCGATCAGAAGCATCACATCGCCCTTGTCAAGGGCGATGTAGCGGAGGCGGGACAGGCTGGGAGCGCCGTGATGGTGCGGGTGCACTCCGAGTGCCTGACCGGTGACGTCTTCCATTCGATGCGGTGCGACTGCGGCCAGCAGCTCGCCGATGCGCTCGGCCGCATCGAGACCGAGGGACTCGGCGTCCTGCTCTACCTCGCGCAGGAAGGTCGCGGCATCGGCCTGCTCAACAAGCTGCGCGCATACAAGCTCCAGGAGTCGGGGTTGGACACCGTGGATGCGAATCTCGAGCTCGGGCTGCCGGCAGACCTGCGCGACTACGGCATCGGCGCGCAGATCCTGGTCGACCTCGGGCTGCACCGCATCCGCATCCTCACCAACAACCCGAAGAAGATCGTGGGCATGGAGGGCTACGGCCTCGAGGTGACCGACCAGATCCCGATCGAGCAGGTGCCGGGGGAGCACAACCGCGAGTACCTGAACACGAAGCGCGACAAGCTCGGGCACACGCTCCACCACCAGGGCCTGCCGCTCGACGAGCAGCTGTTCCGCGACGAGCGCGAGTCGGACCGCCGCAAGAAGGAAGTCGAGTCGCGCCTCGTGATGGGCGTGGTCGAGCAATCCGACCTCGAAAGGGAATGAGCGACGAGCTCAGCGACGAGCTCAGCGACGAGCGGTTCGCGATCGTGCGAGCCACTTTCTACGAGGATCTGGCGGAGCGGCTGACCGCCGGCGCGCTGAAGGGCTTTGCCGAGCAGGGCGTCCCCGAGGCGCAGGTCGACACCTACGACGTGCCCGGCGCTTTCGAGCTTCCCTTCGGGGCCAGGGCCTGCGCCGAATCGGGCCGCTACGCCGGCGTCGCGTGCCTGGGAGCGGTGATCCGGGGCGAGACCGATCACTACGACTGGGTCTGCCAAAGCGCGACCTACGGGATCGCCCGCACCCAGCTCACGACGGGGATCCCCTGTGCATTCGGGGTCCTGACCGTCGAAGACATGGAGCAAGCTGTGGCCCGCACCGGTGGCGACAAGCGGGATACCGGCTACAACGCAGCACTCGCGACCGTCCAGATGGCCCGTCTGGCCGCCGAGTTGCGAGGTGGCTAGACTTCCGCGGATGCCGAAGGTATGTCACGTGTGCGGCAAGGGTCCGGCTTTCGGGCACAGCCGCAGTCACTCGATGGTCGCAAGCAAACGGCGCTTCAACCCGAACCTCCAGAAGGTGCGCATCGACGAGGGCGGTCATCGCCACCGCGTGTACGTCTGCACCCGCTGCCTCAAGGCCGGCAAGGTAGCCAAAGCGCTTTAGGCGCTTCCGTCTAGCAGCCGGTCGGTTCTTTTGGCCGATCCCTCTATAGAGCGATTCCGGAAAGTGGTTGGCGCCGCGTGTGCGCAGCTCGAGGCGCGCCGTCAGGAGGTCAACGACCTCAACGTGTTTCCCGTGGCCGACGGCGACACCGGCGACAACATGGTGCAGACGCTGCGGGCGGTGATGCAGGAGCTGGACCGCCTCAACGGCCAGTCCGTCGACGACATCGGCCGCGATGTGATCGTGAAGGCCGTCGCCAACGCCGCCCTGCTGGGCGCGCGCGGCAACAGCGGAGTGATCCTCTCGCAGATCGTGCGGGGCGCAGCCGAAGAGCTGTCGAGCCGCCCGGGAGAGCTCGTCGACCCGGTACTGCTGTCGTCGGCGCTTGCTCGCGCGGCGGACGCCGCATACGCCTCCGTGCGCGATCCGTCCGAGGGAACGATGATCACCGTCGTGCGCGAGATGGCGCACCGCGTCGCCACCGAGCTCGCACACATGCCCAATCCGCGCCTCAACGGCGATTCGACCGACGAGGAGCAGAACGCCGCCCTGGCAGAGGTGCTCGAGCGGGCACTGCAGGCCGCGCAGGAGTCGGTCGAACGTGGGCCCGAGCTGTTGCCCGTGCTCCGCGAGCACGGAGTCGTCGACGCCGGCGGGTACGGCATCTCGCTGCTGGTGGCAGGTGCGCTCGCCGCGCTTCGCGGAGGCGAAGCGGATCTGCCGGAGGTCGCGCACCAGGCGGTCACGAGGCGGCACGAGGACTTCCACGAGTCGAGCCGGTTCCGTTACTGCACCAACTTCGTCGTGCTCGGCGCCGATCTCCCGGCCGGACGCACATACGTGTCGACCTTGGAGGAGCTGGGCGACTCGGTATTGGTCGTCGGTGACCGCTCTACGTTGCGCGTGCACGTCCACACCGACGAGCCCGAACACGCAGTCGCGGTGTTCGACCGGACCGGAACCGTCGAGCGACTCGACGTGGCCGACATGCACGAGCAGGAGGTACAGCGCACCGCGCGGCTGACCGGCCCCCACCCGGCGCTTGCACGGGAGACGATGTGCGGAGTTGTCGCGGTCGCCGCGGGGCCCGGGATGCGGCGCTTGTACGAGCAGCTCGGCGCGTACGTCGTCGAAGGAGGCCTCACTCTCAACCCGAGCACCTACGAGATCCTCGCCGGCATCCACGAGGTCGCCGCGCCCGAGGTGGTGGTGCTGCCGAACAGCGGCAACGTGATCCTCGCGGCCGAGCGCGCGGCGGAGCTGTCCGAGAAAGAGGTGGCGGTGGTCGATTCGCGCTGGCCCCAGGCCGGGCTCGCGTGCCTCGTCGAGCACAACCCCGAGCTCGGCCTCGAGGAGAACGCGCACCGGCTGCGGACCGCGCTGGACGACGTCGCGACGGGAGCCGTGGCGCCCGCTGCGCGCGACGACAACCGGGGCCGCTTTGCGCAGGGCGACGCCGTCGGGTTCGTCGACGAGGAGCTCGTTGTGTGGGGAGATGCGGGGGAGACCCTGCGCGGGGTGCTCGAGCGGGTTTCGCAGAGACGGGAGATCGTCACCTGCATCTGCGGGGCCGACGCACCGCTCGACGCGGCCGCGATCACGGCGCTGGCGCCCGGCGCCGTGGAGCTGGAGCTCTACGACGGCGGCCAGCCGCACTACTGGTGGCTGATCGCAGCGGAGTAGTGGGTCGTGGCCGGGCCCTAACCTGATCGGATGAGCCGCGCCACGCAAGTCCCGCCCCGCGCCTTTGGTAGCGGCGCTCCCCAGACGCGCGAGGCGCTGCTCGAGGCGCCTGTCTCGTCGCCACGGCCGAGCCTGCTGGCCCACCGGCTGACCTCGATCGAGGGCGTCGGTCCGGCGGCCGCGGGCAACTTCGCCAAGCTCGGCATCGAGACACTGGGCGACCTGCTCGAGCATCTGCCGTTCGACCATCGGGACTACGAGGGCACCCGCACGATCGCAGAGCTCGCCATCGGCGAGGAGGCGACCGTGTCCGTGCGGGTGCGCAATTGCCGTGTGCGTCCCACCAGGAGACGGCGGCTGACGATCCTCGAGGCCCAGGTGGCCGACGACACCGGCCCGATGCAGGCGGTCTGGTTCAACCAGGCTTATCTCGCCGATCAGCTCAAGGAAGGGGTGGCGCTGTTGCTGCGCGGACGGCTGGAGGCGGGCCGCGGGGCGGCGACCTTTCGTGTGGCCGAGCACGAGATCCAGCGCGGCTCCGAAGACGAAGGGCTGGGCCGCCACACGACCGGCCTCGTGCCGGTGTACCCCGCGACGGAAGGGCTGTCGGCACGGCGCATCCGCGAGCTGGCCTGGGGCCTGCAGGGACTGCAGCGCCACGCAGTCGAGGCGCTGCCCGCGCGGCTGCGGGCGCATGCCGGCCTGCCCTCTCGGGAGGACGCCCTCACCGCCGCCCACTGGCCCGAGGCGGTGGAGGACGCCGCGGTCGCACGCCGCCGCCTCGCACTCGAGGAGCTGTTCCTCTTCCAGATGGCGCTCGTGATGCGCCGCCGCACGCGTCACGAGGTGGGGGAGGCCGAGGCGGTCGAGCCCCCCGGCCCGCTCGTGCGGAGCTGGCTCGAGTCCCTTCCGTTTCAACTCACGGACGGGCAGCAGCGTGCCGTGGACGAGATCGACGGCGACCTCGCGAGTGGGGGCCCGATGCAGCGCCTGCTGATGGGAGAGGTCGGCTCCGGTAAGACGGTGGTCGCGCTCTTCGCGATGCTGCGGGTCGCCGAGGGCGGCATGCAGGCGGCGCTGATGGCGCCGACCGAGACACTGGCCGAGCAGCACTTCGCGACGATCCAAGGGCTGATCGGCGACGCCCTGTTCGCCGGCCAGGACGCGACACGCCTCGGCCCGCCCGTCGGGCTGCTCACCGGGTCGACCCCGGCGCGGGAGCGCGCCGACGTGACGCAGCGCCTGCGCACCGGCGAGCTGCGGCTGCTCGTCGGCACGCACGCACTGATCCAGGAGTCCGTCGAGTTCGACCGCCTCGCGCTTGCCGTCGTCGACGAACAGCACCGCTTCGGTGTGCGCCAGCGCGCTGCCCTCGACGGCAAGGCGCGCGCGGGCCTCTCCCCGCACCTGCTGCACCTGACCGCGACGCCGATCCCGCGCACGCTCTCGCTCACCCTGTACGGGGACCTCGACACCACGACGCTGCGCGAGCTGCCGAAGGGCCGGCGTCCGGTGAAGACTTGGGTCGTACCCGAGCACAAGCGCGAGGGCGCGTACGAGTTCATCCGCGAACGGCTGCGGGAGGGCAGGCAGTGTTATGTGGTCTGCCCGCTCGTCGAGGAGTCCGAGGCCTTGCAGGCGCGCGCCGCGACCGCCGAGGGCAAGCGCCTCGCAAGCGGAGAGTTCGCCGCCTTCCGCGTCGAGGTGATGCATGGGCAGATGAAGGCGCGCGAGAAGCGCGAGGTGATGGCGCGGTTCGCGTCGGGCGCGGTCGACGTGCTCGTCGCGACGAGCGTGATCGAGGTGGGCATCGACGTCGCCAACGCATCGGTGATCGTGATCGAGGAGGCCGATCGCTACGGCATCTCGCAACTGCACCAGCTGCGCGGCCGCGTCGGGCGCGGCGCCCACGAGTCCTACTGCCTGCTGTTCTCCGATTCACGCTCCGAGCTGTCGCGGCGCCGGCTCGATGCGGTCGCGGCCGAGCGTGACGGCTTCAGGCTGGCCGAGGTCGACCTCACGCTGCGCGGCGAGGGAGACGTGTTCGGCACGCGCCAGCACGGCCTTCCGGAGTTTCGCGTGGCCCGGCTGCCCGAGGACGCCGAGCTGCTCGAGACGGCCCGGGCGTGGTCGATCGGCCTGCTGGGGGAAAGCCCGGGGCTCGCGGGCGACGAGTACGCGGTCCTGCGCTGGACGCTCGACCGGCGCTTCGGCGCCATCGAAGTCGAGCCGATCGCCGCCTGAGGGAGATGACTGACCCATGCGGGTGGTCGCGGGGCAGTTCCGGGGACGGCGTCTCTCCGTACCGCGCCGGGCGGAAACGCGGCCGACCCAGGACCGTGTGCGCGAGGCGCTGTTCAGCATCCTCGGCTCCATGGCCGGGCTGCGGGTGCTGGACCTGTACGCGGGCTCGGGCGCACTCGGCATCGAAGCCCTGTCCCGCGGGGCGCAGGAGGCGACCTTTGTCGATTCCGACCCGGCGGCGGTCAAAGTGGTGCGCGCGAACCTGGAGCTGGTCGGCGCGCAGGACGCCCGGGTCTTCCGGGCGGACGCGCTGTCCTTCCTGCGGGGAGCGGCGCGTCATGGCGACGCCTGGGACTTGGTCCTCCTCGATCCGCCATATAGACTCGCCCCTCGCCTCGGATCCGCGCTCGGGACGCTGTTGGTCCCTGTGCTCGGCACCGGGGCGCGCATCGTTTGCGAAAGCTCCGCCAAACATCCACTGCAACTGGACCTGCCGCTGACCAGCGAGCGGCGGTACGGCGATACGGCGCTGGCATTGCACGCCGCGCCGGATGCGAGCCCGTGAAATGAAGCTCGATGGGCGCGTGGCGGTCTGCCCAGGGTCCTACGACCCGGTCACCAACGGGCACCTCGACATCATCGAACGGGCCGCCCGGATCTTCGAGCGCGTGATCGTCGGCGTCGTGGACCAGCCGCTGCGCAAGTCGCAGACGCTCTTCACCGCGGCCGAGCGGCAGGGTTTTCTCCTGCAAGCCACGGAAAAACTCGCCAACGTGGAGATCGACACGTTTGATACGCTGCTCGTCGATTTTGCCCGCAAGCACGGTGCTCGTGCGCTTGTGAAGGGGCTGAGGGCGATCTCGGACTTCGAATACGAGTTCGAGATGAACCAGCTCAACAGAAAGCTGGCGCACGACATCGAGAGCGTGTACCTGATGGCTTCTCCTCAGTACAGCTTTCTGCGCTCCACAGGCGTGAGGGAGCTGGCGACGTTCGGAGCGAGCATCGAGGACCTCGTACCGGAGGAGGTAGCGCAGGCGTTGCACGATCGGTTGTCAAGGGACAGCACATAAGACACTTTTCGAAGACAAGGACGTAATCTTCCAAAGCCCGGCCTGGAGGCCCTAAGTGGACGTTCTGGTACTCATAGACAAGCTCGACGACTTGGTGCACAACGCCAAGCCGGTGCCCCTGACGGATCAGGTGCGCGTGGATCGCGAGGAGATCTACGACCTGCTCGACCAGATGCGCGCCACGATCCCCGAGGAGATCAAGCAGGCGCGGTGGATCGTGAAGGAGCGCCAGGAGATGCTCGCGGAGGCAAAGCGCGAGTCCGAGCGCATTCTCAAGGAGGCCCGCGACCAGCAGCAACGGCTGGTCTCGCAGGAGGAGATCACGCTCCAGGCCGAGCGCGCCGCCGAGGAGATCGTCGAAGACGCCAACACGCGGGCGCGTGAGATCCGCCTCGGCGCCGAGGACTATGCCGACGAGATCCTGAACACGCTCGAGGTCAACCTCCAGAAGTTCCTCGCCGCAGTGCAGCGCGGGCGCGACCGGCTTGCCGGGCGCGAGCAAGAGCCCGCTGAAGTCGGCTAGCGGCAGCGTGACGCGGCGCACAGGGCTGCCCCACGCCACCGTCTAGCATTCCGCTGTGTCTGCGATCGAGGTACGCGGGCTCGAGCGTCGCTACTCCGGCGATGTGCTGGCGGTGGCGGGGATCGACCTGGAGGTCTCAGAGGGCGAGATCTACGCCTTCCTGGGCCCCAACGGCGCTGGCAAAACGACGACGGTGCGGATGCTCGTCACCCTGCTCACCCCGACGGGCGGCACAGCGACCGTGGCCGGCTTCGACGTGGTGCGCGACGCGCCCAGCGTGCGCCGCTCGATCGGCGTCGCACTGCAGGAGGCCGCTCTCGACCCCCTCATGACGGGTAGGGAGCTGATGCACCTGCAGGCCACGCTCCACGGGCTTCCCGGGCACGAGGCCGACCGCCGCGGGGATGCGCTGCTCACCCGGGTGGGATTGGCGGATGCCGCCGACCGGCGGGTCGGCACCTACTCGGGCGGCATGCGGCGCCGGCTCGACCTCGCGACCGCGCTCGTGCACGATCCGAAGGTGCTGTTCCTCGACGAGCCGACCACCGGCCTGGACCCGGTGAGCCGCATCGCGATCTGGGACGAGGTGCGGAGGCTGAACGACGACGGCACGACCGTCTTCCTGACCACGCAGTATCTGGAGGAGGCGGACCAGCTCGCCGATCGCGTGGGGATCATCGACGAGGGCAAGATGGCGGCCGAGGGCACGCCCACGGCGCTGAAGGCGCAGATCGGACGCTCCCACCTGGAGGTCATCATCGCGGAGGGCGGCTCGACAGAGGCCGAGGTGATCATGGCGCGCTTCGGTGAGCCGATGCCGTCGAAGAACGGTGTCCTGATGGTCGGGCTGCTGCACGGCGCCTCGGATGTCGCGCCGATCGTGCGGGCGCTCGACGACGCGGGGCTCTGTGTCGAGTCGCTCAACCTCGTGCAGCCGACTCTTGACGACGTGTTCGTCGAGAAGACCGGCCGTCATCTCGAAGGCGCAGACGAGGAGCAACCGCAACTCGCGGACGAGCCGGTCTCGGCGTGACGGCTACGACCGCGCGGTTGCCTGCGCCCGCGCTCGGCCTGGGCGCCAGGCTCAGGAACGAGAGCCGGGTTGTCGCGGAGCTCGGTAGGCGATCCGTGCGGCAGGCGTTCCGCCGGCCGCAGTTCCTCGCGCCGATCATCATCTTTCCGTCGCTGTTCCTGGCCGTGAATACCGGCGGCGCGGGCCAAGCCGTGAACCTGCCGGAGTTCCCCAAGGTGCACGGGTTCCTCGACTTCCAGCTTGCCGGGGCGATGCTCCAGTCCACGATGCTCGCGGGTGTGAGTGCGGCGATCGCGCTCGCGCTCGACATCGAGATCGGCTTCATCGATCGCCTCTTCGCGGCCCCGATTGCGCGCGCCTCGTTCGTGCTGGGGCGGCTGGCCGCGACGGCGGTGATGGGAGCGATCTCGGCCTTGTGGTTCCTCAGCATCGGGCTCATCTTCGGCGCTCACATCGAGGGCGGCGTCGCGGGCGCGCTCGTCGTGATCGTGCTGGTGGTGCTGAACGCGACCGCGTTCGGCACGCTGGGCGCCGCGCTGGCTCTCAAGGCCAAGAGCGCGAGCACGGCGCAGGGAGTCTTTCCGCTCGTGTTCGTGATCCTGTTCGTGTCGTCGGCGTTCTTCCCCGAGGCCCTGCTGCTGGAGCCTGCCAAGACGATCGCCGAATGGAACCCGCTGAGCCTGATCGCCGACGGGCTGCGCGACCCGATCATCTCCGACCTGTCGCTGCGGCCGACGCTGGAGGCGCTCGGCGGCATCGCGATCGTTGCGGGGATCGGCTCGGCGCTCTCGGTCTGGGGCCTGCGCTCGAGGATCAGGAACGCATGACCGGCATCGCCTACGACGCTCGCGCCACATGGACGCTGATGCTGCGCGGAATCAACGAGATCGCGCGGGTGCCCGGCGCCGCGATACCCGGCGTGCTGGCGCCCACCATATTCATGTGCGGCCTGACGGCGGTCTTCGGGAGCCTCACGAAGCTGCCCGGCTTCACCACCGACGACTACATCAACTTCATCCTGCCGGTCGGGTTCCTTCAGGGTGCGGGTTTCACCGGCGCGGCGACCGGGGTGAACCTCGCCCGCGACATCGAACTGGGTTGGTTCGACCGGCTGCTCGCGTCGCCCGCCCCGCGGGGGGTGCTGCTGTCCGGGACGGTGCTGTCCGCGAGCCTGAGGGTGCTGATGCCGATCACGCTCCTGATGATCGTCGGGCTGGTGCTCGGCGTGAGCTTCCCCGGGGTCGACGGGCTGCTGCTGGGAGTGTTCCTGGCGGCATGCTTCGCGGCGGTGGCGGCCTGTTACGGGGTCCTCATCGCGATGCGCTTCAAGACGCAGGCGGCTGCTCCGCTGATGCAGGCGGGAGTGTTCATGGCGGTCCTGTTCACGACCGCATATGCGCCGCAGGACCTGCTCACCGGCTGGCTGCACACGGTCGCCGAGCTGAACCCGGTTACGCAGATCCTCGAGGCCGTGCGCCAGGGCTTCGTCGGCGACGTGACGTGGGCGGACACGTGGCCGGGGCTCCTCTCCCTGGCGGGACTTGGCGCGGTGTTGATCGGGCTCGCGCTGCGGTCGCTGCGTCGCGCCGGGGCCTGACTAACATGGCGGCATGCCGCCCTTTGCCGACCTGATCGATCTCGACACGCTGCACCTGCGCCCCGGCGAGGGCCGGCGCGTGGACACCGAGGTGCGCATCGAGCCGCTGATGCTCGGCGGCCAGCGCTACGCGGTCGACGGCGGCACGGTGGACACCCGACTCGACGTGTCGCGCACCGTGACCTCGGGCTACGCCCTGCGCCTGCGCTTCGACGCGCCGATCGAGGGCACGTGCATGCGCTGCATGGCGGACGCGATGCCGGTGATCGGTGTCGACGCGCGCGAGATCGACCAGGCCGGCCCGGCCGAGGAGCTTCACAGCCCGTACTTCGAAGGAGGCGTCGTCGACCTCGCGGCCTGGGCCCGCGATGCGCTGCTGCTCGCGATGCCCGCGCAGGTCATCTGCCGGGAGGAATGCCTGGGGTTGTGCTCTGTGTGCGGCGCGAACCTGAACGAGGCCGATCCCGAGGAGCACCGTCACGACGAGCGCACCGACTCCCGCTGGGCCAAGCTGCGTGACCTGAAGCTCGGCTAGATGGTTGATTCCAAACTCCCCGCACCCACGGATGACGCTGCGAACCTTCGCTGGATCTGCGTCCTCGGGCTCGCCCATGCAACCAGCATGGGCTTCACCCTGCGTCCTTGTCCAGCTCGGTTCTCGCGCCCCCGT
>JBBRDT010000023.1:0-42348 GCA_038203635.1 Solirubrobacterales bacterium | reverse complement strand
ACAGAGCTCAGAAACCGACCGACCTTCCTCGAGGTGCGCTTGCACCAGATAGCGAGCTTTGTCCATAGAAGACCCCTTCTTTGCGGGTGTCTCCTATGTACCGAGACATGTGTCGCCTATGTGGTGAAACCAGACACTGCTGCGCGCGTCTCCCTGCAGCTAGTACCGACTCCCCTGCTCGCTGCTGATCAGCTCGCGGTACTCGCTGAGCGCCCCCTCGACGCGCTCGTCGTAGACGCTGTCGGCCTTCTGGGCTGCCCGCAGGAGATCGGCGGCGGTCCTGATCCGTTGCGAGGACGTCTTCCGCGGGTCGTCCTCGGAGCGGTCGTAGCGCTCCCGGAAGAGACGGATGAACGCCTCGCGTTCGCTCAGGGCGCGGCGCAGCTGGCGTGCCATGGCCAGGAAGGCGGTCGTTTCCCTGTCTGCCTCGAGGGTCGTCATGGTGCTGCCCCCCTCGCGCTGTCGGGATTGGGCGACGCCTTTTGGCGCATCACCAGCGCCCACGCGTACAGCCATGCAGCCTCTCGCTCGACGTCGCGCAGCAGTCGCCTCCGCTTGTCGATCTCGTTTTCGAGCTCCCTGAGCGTCGCTCCCCGGCTCGCGGTCTGCTCGAGGCTCTCATAGAGCTGCTTATTCATCGCACTCCGATCTGCCGGGCACGTCCCTTCTCGCGGTGGACGCGCGACCGACCTCGTAGGTTGCGAGCAGGTAGGCGACATTCCGCTCCAGGTCCGTGAGCCCTTCGCCTGCGAGCGCTCGCTCGATTTCCTCGACCGTGCGGCCTTCCGCGGCCAGCTGCCTCACCTTGTGACGCGCAGCCTCCATGGCGGATTCCCGAAAGGTGAGGCCATTTCCCCCACTACCCTTCACGTTTTTCATTGAAGCGTAGGGTCAGGTGGCGCTCAAGCAGGCATTGTCGCTCTTTGGTGGGGTTTTGGAGAAGATCCGCTGTTCGGCGGAGATACGAAGCGGTCCAAAATCGGCATCCTCGAAGAGAAGGATTCAATCGAATACAGCAACTCGTCGGGGGCCCGCTCATGGGACCGGCGGCGGGGGGTGAGGAAGCAGCCTCAAGACCTTGAGATGAAGATCGCGATCCTCGCGCTCGCGGGCCGCGTGATGGATGCGATCGAGGAGCGCAAGCAGGCGGAGGCTGATCTTGTCGCTCGGTACGACGATGTGCTGCGCAAGAACGCCGCCACGGTGCAGGTGGGCGGCGAATCACTGGCGATCGAGCGGGACGCAGCGACGCTCGACGCACGAGTTGAGACTGCGGGCAAGTTCCTGCGAATGGCGCAGCGAACCGACGGCGACTACGAGGCGACCATCGCACTGGCGTTGGCGCGCTTCGCCAGCCTGATGGAGCGTTAGCGTCAGGTCACGTTTCGGCGTCGTCCTCCAAGCCGTTGGCCAGATCCTCCAGATCTTCGGCCGATGGTTCTTCCAGAACCATGACGCCGTCGCAGCGCAAGCAGCGGCCGGCCTGCTCTATCTCCTCACCGGCCGGATAGGCAACCCACGTGGCGCCGCAGGAGCGGCAGCGGTAGGTCCGCGTCACGCGGCGACGCCGCGATCGCGCATATACAGGCCGAGCTGTTTGTCGGGCAGGTACCACCCGACCACGGCCTCGTTTTCGAAGAACACCATGAGCTGGTCGCCGACCTCCCACTCGTCGTCAAGCTCCTCGGGCGCCGGCAACTCTATCGGTCGCCCGTCGTAGAGCCTCCCCAGGAGCAGCCCGTCGCCCCAGCCCCCGAGGATCTCGCCCGCGAGCGAGAGCGTGGAGCCGAGCGGGGCCCAGCTGGGCTGGTCCACCGCCGGCGGTGCGGAACCGTGAGACTCCGATATGAGGCCGTCACGCAACCGCATCTTCCACTCCAGCGGCGCCGCGACCAGAGGGCGGTCGCCCTGCAGCACCACAAGGTTGGTTCGCAACACCGCTCGATCGTGTTCGTCTACGACGACCTCAGTGTTCAGATGCAGGTAGCGACGGTTGTCGCCCATGGCCTCGGCCATCGCTCGGCGTAGCTCGTGCCTTCCATGGGTGCGAACCGTGACGGTGTTCAGCGATGACGTCATGTGTACTTCGGGGTGGTAGAGCGCGACGCACTCGTCGAGTAGCTCCTGGGGGCGTTCGCGTTCGGCACCCGCGCGCTCGTACAGCGCGGCGGCGCGAAGCGCAAGCGAGACTGCCAACCGGTGCGACGAACGGATCACGGGCATGGCTCGCCGATCCTCTTGCATATCGGTTTCGAGAGCAAGCCCCGGCCGAGCGAGCTACTCAGGCGATGAGCGCTGGGCCTCACCGCGTAGCCGGTGACAATTCTTTCCCCAGCGCTTTACGGGAAAGACACAGTCAAAGCGGGGGTGCTGGCCGACCCTAGGGACATGAAAGCAATGAATCGAATGATGGATCGATTCTGGCCCCTCGCCTGGGGCGGCGCGGTCGCCGCCCTCGTGGCCGCCGACCAGTCCCACCTGGTTCTGCCGATATTCGCGCCGGTGCTCCTGCTCGGAGCGCTGGTGGCGAGTGTCGAGCGGGTCTAGGGGACTCAGGCGGGCGCGGGCGCAGCGGCCCGTACAGGCGCCAGCTCGACCGGGATGCCGTTCAGCACCGCGTTGCCGGACGGGACGTCCACGGCCATCTCGTCGGCCAGCAGGTTGCTGTTGGTGCCGGGATGCGCTGCCGCGACCTCCAGCCTCGCCTCGGGGTCGTCGTGGCCCCAGCCGTGCGGGATGCTGACCACGCCGGGCATGATCCCGTCGGTCACCTCAACCGCCACCTCGACCGCGCCACACTCGGAGGTGACGCGCGCCAGTCCGCCGTCCTCGAGGTCGAGCCGCTCCGCGTCGTCGGGGTGGACGTGCATGGTGCAGCGCTCCTTGCCGCGCACCAGGTTCGGCACGTTGTGCATCCAGGAGTTGTTGGACCGCAGCTGGCGGCGCCCGATCAGCACGATGTCTCCATTGCTGTGGCGGCCGGCAGCCGCGCGCAAGCGATCGAGGTCGGCGACGATCGGCTCCGGCGCCAGCTCGATCTTCCCGCTCTCGGTACGCAGGACGTCGGGGATGCGCGGCTCGAGCGGCCCGAGGTCGATGCCGTGTGGCGCCGCCTCCAGCTTGTCGAGCGTCAGCCCCTCCGGGTCATCGCCGAACCGGTCGCCGTACGGACCGGAGCGCAGCATGAAGTCGAGCATCCGCTCGGGGCCGCGGCGTGGCTCGAGCGCCGCGATCAGCTCACCGGCGTCACGTCCCGCGAGCGGCGAGGCGGGGTCCTTGAGGTCGCGAGCGACGAGGCCGCCGATCACGAGGTCGTCGAAGGCCTCGAGGTCGGCGTCGGGCCCTTGCCCGGCCGCGATGCCGGCCAGGCGCAGGAGCGTGTGCCACTCGGGCAGCTGGGAGTCGTCGAGCTCGAGCGCGGCGGGTGAGTAGTTCGCGACGTTGCGGGCCGCGAGCTGGTAGAGCGCCAAGTCGTAGTGCGAGCGGTACAGCGGCGAGGGTGCGGGGAGGATCACGTCCGCGTGGCGGGTGGTCTCGTTGACGTAGATGTCGACGCTCACCATCAGATCGATGCCCTCGAGCGCACGGCGCATGCGCCCGGAGTTGGGAGTGCTCACCACCGGGTTCCCCGCGAGGGTGAACAGCGCCCGCACCTGACCGTCGCCCGGCGTGTCGATCTCCTCGGCGAGGCCGGAGACCGGCAGCTCGCCCAGCGCCTCGGGCAGGCCTCGTACGCGCGTGCGCCAGCGAGCCACGCGCATGCCCTTGCCCTTGCCGGGGGTGCCACGCGTGTTGGACGACCCGGCTGCAGCCCTCGTGAACATCGCGCCACCCGGCCGGTCGAGGTTGCCGGTCACGATGTTCAGCACGTCGACCAGCCAGCTCGCCAGCGTCCCGAACTCCTGGGTGCAGGTACCGATGCGCCCGTAGACGGCCGCGCTGTCGGCGGTGGCCAGCTCGCGCGCCATGCGGCGGATCTCGGCCGGGTCGATCCCGCACGCCTCTGACGCCACCTCGGGGGTGAACTCCCTCGCGATCTCCTGGACCTCATCCAGTCCTTCCACGTGAGCGGCCAAGTGGCCCAGGTCGGTGAGGCCTTCCTCGACGATCACATTGAGCATCGCAAGCAGCAGGTGTGCGTCGGTGCCGGGGCGGATGAAGTGGTGCTCGTCCGAATGCTCTGCCGTGCGGCTGCGGCGGGGGTCGACGACGACCACCTTTCCACCCCGCTCGCGGATGCCGCGCAAACGCCCGCGCATGTCGGGCGCGGTCAGCAGGCTGCCGTTGGAGGCGAGCGGATTGGCGCCCAGCATCAGCAGGTGGCTCGTGCGGTCCAGATCCGGGATCGGGATGCTCAGCGCCGTGCCGAACATCAGCCCAGCGGAGACGTGCTTGGGCATCTGGTCGACGGTGGTGGCCGAGTACACGTTGCGCGTCCCGAGCGCCTTCACGAATGCCCGCCCATACAGCAGCGCGTCGAGGTTGTGAGCGTTCGGATTGCCCAGATAAACGGCGACGGCGTCCCGGCCGTGCTCCTCCAGCAAGGGCCCGAGGCGACGGTCGATCTCGGCGAAGGCGTCGTCCCAGGAGACCTCCTCGAAGCCTGAGGGCGTGCGGATCAGGGGTGAGCGAATCCTGTCCGGATCCTCGTGCAGCGCCTTCAGGGCAAAGCCCTTGGGACAGATGAAACCGCGGCTGAAGACATCCTGCGCATCGCCTCGGATCGAGCTGATCGCACCGTCTTCGAGCGTCAACTCGAGCCCACAGGTCGCCTCGCATAGCGGGCAGGTGCGATAGGCGGTGACGGACTCGGTCAAGACAACTCCTCGGCGGTGATCTTAAGGGGTCGAGAAGGCAGCAAAGAAAAGCTGGCCGCTGAAGCGAGGTGAAGCTAGCCTCGATCGATGGAGTCGCTTCTGGAAGCCCCGGACCTGATCGTCTGGTTCGTAGGTGCCGCGGCCTTCATCTCGTGGGTCGTCAACGCGTGGATTCACACGCGCGGGCGCCGACGCTAGAGAGTCCCCGTCAGTCGCTGCCGTCGGGTCCGAGCGCGGCCATCGTCGCGCCGATCACGATCGCCGACCCCACGATATGAAGCACGAGCGCCGCGACCACGGCCGTCGTCGTCCCGGCCGCAACTGCGCCCCCGATGGCGGCTGCGGTGAGGGTCGTGAGACCGACGAAGATGATCAAGAGGGCCACGGCGCCAGATGATATCCAGGGCACGGGTTCGAATCTTTCGCGCCCGGGGTTTACGAACGGGTTTCGGAGGCAATAACGAGAGCACCTCCAAAGTAGAACCTTGCCTGCCAGCGGCAAGGCACCTCTTGGAAAGCGTCTGACCTCCCGGCGGGCGCTTTCCTCTTTTTTGGGGCTGTACCTAGTAGTTCGCCGGGGGATCGCTCGCCGGGAAGGTCTCGTCGGCCTCCCTGTCGGCCCGCTCGTCGTCCTGCTTCGACGGCGGGTCGGGCCGCAGCGATGCAGTCCCAGGTCGAGTCGCCGAGCATCACGGCGTCTCCGCCGCCTGCCTTCTCCTTGGCCGCGGCCACCAGGTCGGGGTCCGGCTTCGTGTGCTCGACGTCAGCGGGGGTCTTCCAGCCCTCCACGATGGAGCGCGCATCGAGCAGGTCGAGATAGTGGTCCACCTCTTCGCTCTTGGCGGAGCTCGCAAGGACGACGGCATGGCCGCGCTCCTCGAGCACCTCGATCAGGCGACGCGCCTCCGGTAACGGCTCCACCTCGTCGACGTCGAGCAGAGCGGCCGGAGGAGGCATGATCCGTTGCATGGTCTACCCGCGAAGGCGCAAGGCGCGGCGCTGGCTCGAGCACTACGTGTTGAGCTAGGAGCGGGAAGCTGCCTTCGGCCGCTTCGTGCGCGCCGCCGGCTTCTTCGTCGCAGGCTTCTTTGCGGCAGGCTTCCTTGCCGCGGGCTTCTTCGCAGCCGGCCGCTTCGGCTTCGAAGAGGCACCGTTGGTGGTCGCCGCCTTGTCACCCGTGGCGGCAGCGAGGCTCGCTTCGAGCGCTGCCATCAGATCGGGGACCTCGGTGGGCTCGTCGACATCCGGCTGCACCGAGATGTCCTCTCCCTGGGCCTTGCGCTCGATCAGGTCGAGCACCCGCTCGCGGTACTCGTCGCGGTACTTCGAGGGATCGAACTCGGTCGCTTGCGACTCGATCAGCTGACGCGCCATCGCGAGCTCGCGATCGGTGGCACGGGTGTCGTCGTCGGGCAGCTCGTCGAGCCGCTCGGACGGGACCAGCTCGTCGGCGAACAACATCGTTTCCATGGTGAGCACCTCGCCGGCAGGCCGGATCGCGGTCAGGTACTCCTTGGAGCGCAGGACGACGCGCGCGATCGCGACCTTGTTGGTGTCGCGCAGCGCATCGAGCAGCAGCCTGTAGGCCTTGGCCGCCCCGGTGTCAGGGACAAGGTAGTAAGGGTGCTCGTAATACAGCGGGTCGATGTCGTCGAGGTCCACGAAGTCCTCGATGTCGATCGTGCGGGTCTTCTTGGGGTCCAGCGCCTCGAGCTCGTCCGGGGTGATGACCACGTACTTGTCCGGCGCGATCTCGTACCCCTTGACGATGTTCTCGTACGGGACTTCTTCGTCGTGAGCGGGGCACACGCGCTTCTGCTGGATCCGCACCCCGTCGGCGTCGTGCAGCTGGTTGAAGCGGACGGTCTTCTTCGAAACGGCGCTGTAGAGCTTCACGGGCATGTTCACGAGCCCGAAGCTGATGGCGCCTCTCCAGATTGATCTAGCCATTTCCTTCCTTCATTCGACACAGATGATGTTACTTACGCCAAAGACTCGGCTCTGCAATGGAACTCTCATATAGAGACCGCCGATCCCGCCAGGATTAATCGGTGCCCCTAGCGCACGTCGAAGGTGCGCCCGCCCGAGGCCGTCCCGGCGACCTGGCCCGAGAGCGCGGCCCGCACCCCCGCAGCCAGTTCGGAACGGGACACGACCCCGATCACGTGCGCGACCACCCGGCCGCGGGCGTCCACGAAGAAGGTCTCCGGGATTCCGGTGGCCCCGTAGTCGTCGGCGACGCCGCGGCGCGCGTCCCGGACGCTCGGATACGTCAGACCGAACTCGTCGCTGAAGGCCCGTGCGTCCCCGCGCAGGTCCTGGATGTTGAGCCCGAGGAAAGCGACGCCCCGGGGGCCGAAGCGCTCCCACCCCTCCCGGAGCCGCGGCGACTCCTCGCGGCACGGCGTGCACCAGGATGCCCACAGGTTGAGCACCACCGGCGTGCCACGCAGCTCCGAGAGCGACACCTTGCCGTCCGCAAGCGCGGTACCCAGCGCGTCCTCGAGGCGGGCCGGCAGGGTCCCCCGCTCCAGGACCTCGAGCGTGAACTCGGGAGCGCGCGGAGCGTGGCCGTCGGCCAGGGCAGAGTCGATCGCGTCGTTGGTGCCCTTGGCCGCAAGCCCGTAGATGAGCAGCGCGACGAACAGCAGCGCGAGGCCGAGGGCGAGCCAGCGCCCCCACGGGCGCCGGCGTGCGGGGGGCCCGGTTGCCTCCACGGCCAAAGCCTGACACACGACCGGCGCGGTTACGTCGTCCGTCGCCCGTAGCGTTCACACGGGATCACGACCATGGACGGAGACCCGGCCGAGAAGACCTACCCCCTCGTGGTACGCGATCGCGTGCCGCCGGTCTGTACCGCGTGCGCGTCCGAGCTGCTCCAGCTCGAGGCCTGGCGAGAGCGCCGGGCGGGCGGGCTCACGCTGCGGCTGCGCTGTCCGGAATGCGACCAGCGCACGATCCGCGACCTCGACGCGGGCGAGGCCGCGCAGGTGGATGACGCGCTCTCACAGGCCCGGCTCGAGATGATCGGCATCTACGAGGTGATAGTGCGAAACAACGTCGCCGAGGAGGCGGACCTGCTGGCGACGGCCCTTGCGCTCGACCTGATCGGCCCGGACGACTTCGCCGCTCGCCGGAGATGAGTGGCTCCCACGGGGAGCGCGGCTACAATCGCACCCGCTCCCCGGAGACCAGATGACCGCCACCGAAGACCCACTTCAATGCCGATCGCCTTTCGACCACGACTGCCACGCAGGACACGTGCGCGTCGGCACGGCGGCGGGGCGACCCCTTCTCCGGAGCGCACCCAGCCGCACATAGAGCAGATCTCCCACGAGGGGATCCGCTGGATTCACATCGAGGAGCCCGGTCCCCTCGAGCGCGCCTGGCTGACCGAGCACTTCGACTTCCACCCGCTGGACCTCGAGGACGTCGGTTCCCGCAACCAGCGGCCGAAGATCGACGAGTACCCAGAGTACCTCTTCATCGTCCTGCACTTCCCGATCTTCGACAAGCAGGTCGGGCGCCTGAACGCGGGTGAGCTGGACCTCTTCGTCGGCCCCGACTACATCATCACGCTGCCGAACCAGCCCCTGAAGCCGGTCGAATACCTGTTCGAGCGATGCCGCAGCAACGAGGAGGTCCGGCAGCAGCTCTTCTCCAACGGCACGGGCTTCCTGCTCTACCAGATCGTCGACCAGTCCTTCGACTACTGCTTCCCGATGCTGCGGAAGATCGGTAACAAGCTGGAGCAGCTGGAGGAGGACATCTTCATCGGGCGCGGCGAGGAGATCGTGCGCGACATCTCCAACGTGAAGCAGGAGATCATCAACTTCCGCAAGACCATCCGCCCTCAGCGTACGGTCCTGCGTGACCTCGAGCGCACCAAGCAGCGCTACATGCGCGACGAGCTGGAGGTCTACTTCGACGACATCGTGGACGCCTCCGAGCGCATCTGGGACATGCTCGAGAACTACAAGGAGGTCGTGGAGGCGCTCGAGGACACCAATGAGTCCGTGATCTCACATCGCGTCAACGACATCCTGCGCGTGCTGACGTCGATCAGCGTGATCGTGCTGCCGCTGACGTTCATCGCCAGCCTGTGGGGCATGAACGTGGGTGTCCCGGGCGAGGGTGACAACACCGCGTTCTGGATCATCAGCGGCGTGATGTTCACGATGCTGGTCGGCATGGTCACGTTCTTCCGGCGCCGCGGCTGGCTGTAGCGCGCGAACTTAGACCGGCTCCAGCGGGAGGTGCGGTTCCGGCGGCAGTTCCACGCGGATCGGATCGCCGGGCTGCACCTCCCCGCCCGCGTTCACGACTCCCATCACCCCGGCCTTGCGGATCAGCCCCCCGTCCGCGTCGCGGTCGAGCGTCGCGGCCATCAGCCCGGGCTGGATCCCGTCCAGCTGCTTGCAAGGATTGCGCAGCCCGGTGACCTCGACCGCCGCCTCGCGGCCGAGGTGCAGCAGCGCGCCGGTGGGCAGCCCGAGCAGATCGACGCCGCGTGTCGTGACGTTCTCCCCCATTTGGCCGGCGCCGACGCCGAATCCTTCGTCGTGGAGCTCGTCGTGCAGCTCGGCGTGGATCAGGTGCACCTGCCGCAGGTTCGGCTGTGCGGCATCGCGCGCGACGCGCGAGCGATGCTTGACCGTGCTGCCCGAGTGCGCGTCACCCTCCACGCCCAGCCCGGCGAGCAGGCGGATGCGCGGCTGGTTTGCCTTGGGCGGCCCGTGACCGGAGCTGCGGCTTACCGCCGTGACAACGGCGTCAACCACCGGCGACGGCGGGGAGGATCGTGACCTCGTCGCCGTCGCCGACCGGAGTGTCGAGCCCCTGGCCGAAGCGAATGTCCTCGCCGCCGACGTAGACGTTCACGAACCGGCGCAGCTCACCGTTCTCGGTGATGCGGTCGCGCAGGCCCTCGTAGCGCGCGTACACCGCGTCGAGCGCCTCACCGACCGATCCTGCCTCAACCTCGGTCTCGGACTCGTTGCCGGTCAGCGCCCGCAGCTGCGCCGGGATCTTGACTGTCACCGCCAACTACGCATGCTCTCGGGTCGTCAGCGGAACGGTCTCCGCGAAGCTCGCCAGGGTCGGCTCCACGTCATACGTGGAGATCACGTCGCGCACGGCGTCGAGCGTCTTCAGGCCGTCGCCGGTGTTGTAGACCACCACGCGGTCCGACGGGCCGATGTCGCCGCGCTGCGCCAGCTTCGCGAGGACCGCTGTGGTCACACCGCCGGCGGTCTCCGTGAAGATGCCGGTGGTCTCCGCCAGCAGACGGATGCCGTCCACGATCTCCTCGTCGGTGACCGCGTCGATCGATCCCTCGGTGCGGCGTGCGACCTCGAGTGCGAACACACCGTCGGCGGGGTTCCCGATCGCCAGCGACTTGGCGATCGTGTCGGGGCGCACGGGACGGCAGATGTCGTGGCCGTCGGCGAATGCCTGGGCCACGGGGCTGCAGCCCTCGGCCTGGGCGCCGTGGAACGCCGGCAGCGAGCCCTCCAGGATGCCGAGCTCGAGCCACTCCTCGAAGCCGTGGGCGATCTTGGTGAACAGCGAGCCTGAGGCCACGGGGCACACGACGTGGTCGGGCAGCTCGAAGCCGAGCTGCTCGGCGACCTCGAAGGCCAGGGTCTTGGACCCCTCGGCGTAGTAGGGCCGCAGGTTCACGTTCACGAAGGCCCACGGGTGCTCGCCCGACAGCTCGGTGCAGAGGCGGTTGACGTCGTCGTAGTTGCCGCGCACGGCCACCAGCCGGGTGCCGTAGATGCCCGTCGCGAGGATCTTCTGCTCCTCCAGGTCGGCAGGCACGAAGACGTACGAGTCGAGGCCCGCAGCCGCAGCGTGGGCGGCCACCGCGTTGGCGAGGTTGCCGGTGGAGGCGCAGGCGACGACCTCGAAGCCGAGCTCCTTCGCCTTGGCGACCGCCACGTTCACGACGCGGTCCTTGAACGAGTGAGTCGGGTTGGCGGCGTCGTTCTTGACCCAGACCTCGCCCACGCCCAGCCGCTCGGCAAGGCGCTCGGAGCGGATCAGGGGCGTGAAGCCCGCATCCAGCCCCGTCGGCGGACGGCGGTCGAACGGCAGGAAGTCCGAATAGCGCCAGATCGACGGGGGTCCCGCCTGGATCTTGCGCCGCAGCTCGGCCGGGTCGCCAAGTGCGGAATGGTCATAACTCACTTCGAGAGGCCCGAAACAGTGCTCGCAGACGTAGCTCGCCCCGAGCTCGTACTCCTCCCGACACTCCTTGCATTTCAGTGCTACAGCCGGCATCTAGTCTCCTTCAACGAAAAAAACCTCTGCCCGGGTGTGGGAGAGGTTTCGTCGAAGAAGCTCTTGCCCACATCTCCCAGGCCTTAACTTGGAGCCTGCTGGAATTGGCACCGTTTCTCGAACTCGCGCTCGGAATGGTTGCCGGGGTTTCATTGGGCCAGTCCCTCCACCCCTCTGGATGCTTGCTATGTGAAGCGGGATTAAAGCAAACCCCGAGGCCGAATGCCAGTTTGAAGCCACTCTCGTAGGATTCGGTACCCGTTGGCCAACCACCGACTATGGGCTCCCTGGCGGCTGCAGTACCTGAAAGGCGACAAACCAGACGAGTGCATCTTCTGCACCCGCCCCGCCATGGGCGACGACCAGCGCGCCCTGATCGCCCATCGTGGCGATAGCTGTTACGTGATCCTGAACGCTTTCCCCTATACCAACGGGCACGTGATGGTCGCCCCGTATGAGCACGTCTCGGACCTGCGCGATCTCGGCGACGCAGCCGCGGCCGAGCTCATGGCGCTCACGCAGCGCTCACTCGGCGCGGTGGAGAGCGTCTACGGCCCGGAGGGCTTCAACCTCGGCATGAATCTCGGGGACGTCGCCGGGGCCGGGTTTGCCGGGCACGTGCACCAGCACGTCGTGCCGCGCTGGAAGGGCGACACGAACTTCATGCCGGTGGTCGGCGACACCCTCGTGCTGCCGGAGGTGCTGCCGGACTCGTGGGCCAGGCTGCGCGACGCGTTCGAGGACCAGGCCGCATGACCAGGGTCTCGCCCGACATCTTCAAGGCCTACGACGTCCGCGGGACCTACCCGGACCAGATCGACGAGGACGTCGCATACCGCTTGGGTCGCGGGTTTGCCCGCGTGCTCCGCGACCTGCGCGAAGCGGGTGACCGTGCGCTCCAGGTCGCGGTTGGCCACGACATGCGCCTGCACTCCCCCGCGCTCGCGCAAACGTTCGCGCGCGGACTGACCGACGAGAACTGCAGTGTGCTGGACATCGGTCAGGTGGGGACCGAGATGGTCTACTACGCGGTCGGCTCGCGGGAGATGGACGGCGGGGTATCGGTGACCGCCTCTCACAATCCCAGGCAATGGGCCGGCTTCAAGCTCGTGCGCGAAGGCGCGCTCCCCCTGTCCGGGGACCGCGGCATCCCCGACGTGCAGCGCGTGGTCGAGCAGGGCGACTTCGCGCCCGCGAACGGCACCGGAAAGGTCGAGCGGGCTGACGTCTACGAGGAGTTCCGGCGTTACGTGGCCGGCTTCATCGAGACCGATGCCATCAGGCCGATGAAGGTCGTCCTCGACGGCGGGAACGGAATGGCCGGGCCCATGATCGGGCCGCTGATCGACAGCTTCCCGGTCGAGGGCGAGCGCCTCTACTTCGCGCCCAACGGCGAGTTCCCGGGCCACGAGCCCAATCCGCTGCTGGAAGAGAACCGCAAGCTGATCATCGACACCGTGCTCGAACGCGATGCCGAGCTCGGCATCGCCTGGGACGGCGACGCGGATCGATGCTTCTTCATCGACGACCGCGGAGAGTTCGTGCCCGGAGACTTCCTCACCGCCCTGCTTGCCGAGTCGGTCCTCGCCAAGGAGCCGGGGGCGACGATCATCTATGACGTGCGGGCCAGCCGCGCCGTCCCCGACACGGTCGAGCGGCTCGGCGGCCGCGCGGTCGTGAACCGCGTCGGCCATGCGTTCTTCAAGGCGCGCATGCGGGAGTTGAAGGCGGCCTTCGGCGGCGAGGTCTCCGGCCATTACTACTTCCGCGACTTCTGGTGCGCGGACTCCGGCGT
Organism: Solirubrobacterales bacterium; assembly: GCA_038203635.1. GTDB lineage: Bacteria > Actinomycetota > Thermoleophilia > Solirubrobacterales > JBBDJG01 > DASRIA01. The sequence continues at coordinate 29,451 of JBBRDT010000023.1, read as the reverse complement.
GATCCCGGCGCTGCTGGTGCTCGAGCTGCTGTCGGTGCGGGAGAAGAAGATGTCGGAGCTGCTGGAGCCCTTCCGCGACAAGTACTTCATCTCGGGCGAGATCAACTCCACGGTCGACGACACCGACGCGAAGATCCGCGCGATCGCCGAGCGCTATGCGGATTGCGAGGTGACGTGGCTCGACGGCGTGTCGGTCGACTGCGGCACGTGGCACTTCAACGTGCGGCCGTCGAACACCGAGCCGCTCCTGCGCCTGAACCTCGAGGCCTTCAGCCAGGAGGAGATGGACGCCCACACCGAGGAAGTCTTGGCGCTGATCCGCTCATGAGAAGCGAGCGCCGAAGGCGCGAAGCACCTGACTTTAGGTGGCGGCGAAGCCGCCTCGATTCTTGAGCGAACCGCTCACCGCCGATGCGGCGCTTGCTCGGGCCGCCGACGCCGGCATCCACCTGCTGCGGATCCCCACCCCGTTTGCGGTGGGACGCGTCAACACCTACCTGATCGAGGACGACCCGCTGACGGTGGTCGACTCGGGGCCGAACTCCGGGCGCGCCCTCGACGAGCTACAGCACCAGCTCGCCGCGCACGGCCGGTCGCTCGAGGACATCGAGCTCGTGGTCCTCACCCACCAGCACATCGACCATCTCGGGCTGGTCGACATCATCGTCTCGCACTCGGGTGCCGAGGTCGCCGCGATCGACAAGGTCGCGCACTTCGCCGAGCACTACGGCGAGGACGCCGCGCGCGACGACGAGTTCGCCGGAGGGGTGATGCGCCGCAACGGCATCCCGGACGAGGTCGTGCGCGCGCTCCAGACGGTGTCGTCCGCGTTTCGCGCCTGGGGGTCGAAGGCGAAGGTCACCCGCCCGCTGCGGGATGGCGAGACGCTCCAGCTCCGCGACCGCACGCTGGAGGTGCTGCACCGGCCGGGCCACTCGCCATCCGACACCGTGTTCTGGGACGCGGAGCGCCGGATCCTGATCGCGGCCGACCATCTGATCAAGCACATCTCCTCCAACCCGCTGATCAGCCGGCCGCTGGACGACCGCGACAAGGAAACTGATCCCGCAGACCGACCGCAGGCGCTGGTCACATACCTGGAGTCACTGCGCCGTACCCGTGAGATGCCCGCCGAGATCGTCCTCTCGGGCCACGGCGAGCCCATCACCGACCACGTCGCGCTGATCGACGAGCGCTTCGAGTTCCACCGCCGCCGCGCCGACAAGATCCACGAGCTGATCGCCGAACGCCCGCGCACCGGCTACGACCTCACGCAGGCGCTGTTCGGCGACATCGCCGTCACGCAGGCCTACCTCACGCTGTCCGAGGTGCTCGGCCACGTCGACCTCCTGCTGAACGAAGGGCGCGTGACCGAGGTCGAGCAGGACGGGGTCGCGCATTTCGAGACGACGTGAGCGGCAGGTATCTTTCCCCGCCTGTCACGGGTAGTAGTTCCGTGAGGCCTTACCGCGACCATGATGCAGCCCACGATCACCGAGCCCACCACCGGCATCGCCGACGCAGACCCGCGCTCGACGTTCCCCGGCACCAAGCCGCGCATGCTGCTGATCGTGAACCCGTTCGCGACGACCGTGTCCGGCCGGCTCAAGAACCTCGTCGTGTACGCACTGCGCGGGCGCTACGACATCGAGGCGGTCGAGACCCAGCACCCGAACCACGCAACCGAGCTGACGCGGCAGGCGGTGGGCGAGGGATTCGACCTGGTGGTCTCGTTCGGCGGCGACGGCACGCTGAATGAGGCGGCGAACGGCCTGGCCGGGTCGGGCCTGCCGATCTCGATGCTGCCCGGCGGGTCCACCAACGTGGTGTGCCGGATGCTCGGCATCCCCACCGACGTCGTGGACGCCACCGAGCACCTGCTGCAGCTGGCGGACGATCTGGAGCCACGGCGGATCGACATGGGGCGGGTCAACGGGCGCTACTTCCTGTTCTCCAGCGGCGCCGGGATCGACGCCGACGTGACGCGCTGGGTCGATGCCCATCCGCGGCTCAAGGCGCGCGGCGGCGATGCGACCTTCACCTACGCGGCGTTGCGCAGCTACTTCCGCGACTATCGCGGCCGGCCTCCGCTGTTGGAGGTCCAGGTGGGCGACGAGCGGGTCGCGGGACTGAGCGCGATCGTGCAGAACTCGGACCCGTACACGTACTTCCGTTCGACCCCGCTGCGCGTTTGCGAGGACATCGCGATGGACGACGGCACGATCGCGTTGACGGTGATGCGCCGCGCCTCGTTACTGCTCGACGCGCCCGGCATCCTGTACCGGCTGTTCTCCAGCAAGGGATGCCTCGCCCACCATCGCCAGGCCTCGAGCTTCCCGCGCATCGGGAACGCGACGGTGCGCTCACTCGACGGCAGAGACCTGCCGCTCGAGGTGGACGGCGACTACATCGGCGCCTGCCCGGAGGCCGTCTACGAAGCGGCGCCGGACTCCTTGCTGGTCATCGCGTAGTCGCGATTCAGCTCGGCGTGACCCGGTAAGCGTCGAACACCGAGTCGACGTTCCTCAGGCGGGTGACGCAGTTCTTCAGCGCGACGGTGTCGGGAACCTCGACCACGAACCGGTTCTTCACCATCGGGTGGTCGACCGTGCAGCGCGCCTCGAGGATGTTGATGCCGGCCTCGGCGAAAGTACGCGAGAGGTCCTCCAGCATGCGGGTGCGGTCCCAGCCGTCGACCTGCAATTCGACCCGGAAGCCCGTCTCGTTGTCGCCGTCCCAGGACACGTCGGTGAACCGCTCCGGTTGTTTCATCAGGCTCGCCACGTTCTTGCAGTCCTCGCGGTGGATGGTGATGCCGCGGCCGAGCGAGATGTATCCGACGATCTCGTCGCCCGGAACTGGGCGGCAGCACTTGGCGAGGCGCACCATCACGTCGTCGATGCCCTCGACGCGGATCCCGTAGCGCGATGCTGTGCCCTCCGGCCGTGCCCGCTCCTCCCGGCCGCGCACGAGGCCCTCGCCGGGCTGTTCCTCGACCGCGGCCTCGCCCTGCTTCAGGCGCTGCATGACCTTGTTGACGACGACCCGCGCCGACACCTTGGCCTGGCCGAGGGCGATGTAGAAGTCGTCGGCCTTCCGGAAGCCCATCTCGCGGATCACGTCGGCGAGCAGCGGCGAGCCGGTGATCTTCTGGGCCGGCAGGCCCTGCTTGCGCAGGGTGTCCTGGAGCAGGTCGCGACCCCGGTGCTCGGCGTCCTCCCGCCGCTCGCGGGTGAACCACGCGCGGATCTTGTTGCGGGCCCGGGTGGTGCGCACGAGCGACAGCCAGTCTCGTGACGGCCCACGCTCGGACTTGGACGTGAGGATCTCGACGATGTCCCCTGACTGCAGCTGGTAGTGGAGCGGCGTGATCTTGCCGCTCACCTTGGCGCCGACGCACCGGTGCCCGACATCGGTGTGGACCGCATAGGCGAAGTCGAGCGGTGTGGAGCCCGCGGCCAGGGACATCACCTCGCCCTTCGGGGTGAACACGAAGACCTCGTCCTCGAACAGGTCGATCTTGAGCGTCTCCATGAACTCCTTGGGGTCCTGGAGCTCCTGGTGCCAGTCGAGCAGATGCCGCAGCCAAGCGGGCTTCGCGGCGGGGCCTGCCTCGTCCTCTTCGGCGGTCTCGTCGCCGTTCGTCAATCCCGTGCGCTGGCCGGCGCTGTCGCGGCGGGACATGCCGACGTCCTTGTAGATCCAGTGCGCCGCGACGCCGAACTCGGCCGTGTAGTGCATCTTGCGCGTACGGATCTGGATTTCGAGCGGGCGACCCTCGGGGCCGATCACCGTGGTGTGCAACGCCTGGTAGAGGTTGAACTTCGGCATCGCCACCATGTCCTTGAAGCGCCCGGGGAGCGGCTTCCACAGCGAGTGGATGATTCCGATCGCCCCGTAGCAGTCCTTCACGGAGTCGACGATCACGCGCATTGCGGTGAGGTCGTAGATCTCGTTGAACTCGCGGCCCTTCTTGGTCATCTTCGAATAGATGGAATAGAAGTGCTTGGCGCGTCCTGACACCTCCGCTTTGATGCCGACCGCCTCGAGCTCCTGCGTCAGGTAGCGGCCGGCGCGCTCGACGTAGCCCTCCCGCTCCTCGCGCTGCTGGTTGACGAGCGACTTGATCTCGCTGTATTTGCGCGGGTGCAGCGCGGAGAAGGCCAGATCCTCCAGCTCCCACTTGATCGAATGGATTCCGAGCCGGTGCGCGAGCGGGGCGAAGATGTCCAGCGTCTCCTTCGCCTTGTCGATCTGCTTCTGCTTCGCCAGCGCATCCAGCGTGCGCATGTTGTGCAGGCGATCGGCCAGCTTGATCAGGATGACCCGGATGTCGGTGGCCATCGCGACCATCATCTTGCGGTAGTTCTCCGCCTGCTGTTCGTCGCGGCTCTGGAACGTGATGCCGGTGAGCTTGGTGACCCCGTCGACCAGTTGGGCGATGTCGTCCCCGAAGTGCTCGCGCACGTCCTCGAGCGAGGCAGAGGTGTCCTCGACGGTGTCGTGCAGCAGCGCCGCGCAGATCGTGTCGGTGTCGAGGCGCATGCCCGCGCAGATCTTCGCCACACCGACCGGGTGCGTTATGAACGGCGCGCCCGACTTGCGCCGCTGGTCGGCGTGCCGCTGGCAGGCGAAGGCGAACGCCTGGCCGACCCGGTCCAGGTCGACGGGGCGGATCGCGTCGTCGGAATGCTCCGAGATGACGGCGAACAGGTCTGCGAGCAGCTCCTGCTCGTGGGGCAGGAGGTCGAGGTCGGCACCGGCAGCCGCGATCGCGGTCGCCGTCCGCTCGCGTACTCCGATCCGGATGTGTGCGTCGGGCGGTAGTTCGCTGGGCGCGCCGCCTGCATCGAGGACCGGCTCGCCCGAGCGCCCGTCGTCGTCGGTGCCGTCTAGGCGGCCCTCACGCTCGCTGCTCTCGGTGTCAGGCTGCTCAGGTATCGAAGCCCCTCCTCACCCGCCGCGGAGCAGGCCCGGAACGTCTCTGAACGCTCCAGCTCGGCCCGCTTCCCATTGGTAATCGTGCAACTAACGGTACCGCTTGAGGCCTGGAATCTCGCGAGATTCAGCTCAGCCAGGACCCGCATGCAGCGACCCACCAACGCCACCGGCCGTGGATGGCGCCCATCGCCCGCGAGCGCGCCGCGCGGAATCGGGCACCCAGGCGGATCCAGGGATTCCAGCGCACGGTAGACGTCGGTCAGATGTGGCCGCAGGTGGTGCTGATGCTCGACGACGGCGCGGGTGAACTCCACCTCGGCCGGGCCCCATCCCAGATGCAGGAATCCCGGGCCGCTGTGCTCCAGCAGCGCGTGCGCCGCTGCCGAGGCCGCGGGGTCCAGCGCGAACACGTGCGCGAACCGCGATGCCAGTCCCGGGGTCGCCGCGATCCCGCCGTGGTCGGCAAGCACGAGGTCGGCGGCGTCGTGCGCCACGCCGGCGGCACAGTGTGCCGACAGCCTCGTCCACGGGCCGCGCGCGAAGCGGGCTGCATCGAGGTCGCGGCTCAACACCGCCGCGCGGCGAGAAACGTCCGCGCAAACAACGAGCACCGACTCGCCTGTCGTCATGAGGTCGCCGAGTAGGCCCAGGGCGCCCCGGTTGCGGTGGTCGATGATCGTTCGCCGTGCGCCGTTCGCCGTTCGCCGGGGTGTGGCCTCGGCCGTTTCGTAGGCGGTCCAGACCGATTTCCACCATGCGTCGTCATCCATTCGGCATGTGCAGGAGGCGCAGCCGCCTGGGCCGTTGCCCTCCTCTTTTTCTTCGACGGGGTGCAGGGAGCGCACCACCAAGCGTGGTTCCACCGAGCCCTGCCACTCGTTGGCTTCGAGACGGGCGGCCAGGTCATGGCGCGTTTCGCCGTCGCCGAGCGCGCCGCTGCCGGGTGCGAGGCCGAATCCGACCGCGCGCGATCGCAGCCCGCCGGACGTGACCGCGAAGCGCACGTGACGGCCACCGGTGCCCATCGGCCGCACGTCTGACACCTTGGCGGCCGGCACGAGGACGTTGATCGCGGGGTTCCCCATGCCGAACGGCCGCAGGGACTGGAGCTCCTCGGCCAGGTCGAGCCCGAGCGCGTCGCCCGGGACGACCGCGTCGACGCGCTCGACCTTTACGAGATCCTCGGGCGTCAGGCAGCCGCGGGCGTGGTCCACCAGCGCGGCGCGGAAGCCGTCGAGGCGCTCCGCTCTCACCTGCAGCCCGGCCGCCATGCGATGCCCGCCGAAACCCTCGAGGTGGTCGGCGCTGGCGGTGAGGCCCGCGTGCAGGTCGTAGGGCCTGATGCTGCGACCGGATCCGCGGCCCTCACCGGATTCGGACATGGCCACCATCACGAAGGGCCGGTGATAACGGTCCACGAGGCGCGACGCGACGATGCCGATCACGCCGGGGTGCCAGTCCTCGTGAGCAAGGACGTAGAGCGGGTCGGCCGCGCCGCCGGAGCCGGTGACGCCCTGCTCCGCCAACAGCCGCTCCGCCTCGAAGAGGATGGCGGTCTCCACGGACTGGCGCTCGGTGTTGACCGCATCGAGCTCGCGCGCTATCTCCAGGGCGCGGTCGTGATCGGGCGTGAGCACCAGCTCCAGCGCCGCGTCCGCGCGATATAGGCGGCCGGCCGCGTTGATGCGAGGCGCGAGCGCAAACCCGAGCGTCTGCTCGGTGACGCTCTGGGGGTCCACCGCCGTGACCCGCAGCAGCGCCTGCAGCCCCGGTCGCGAGGTGCCGGCGATCGCGCGCAGGCCCTGCTTCACGAGCGCGCGGTTCTCGCCCACGAGGGGCACGAGGTCGGCCACCGTCGCAAGCGCGACGAGGTCGAGCTGGGGCTCCAGCTCCGCGGGGTCCCGGCCCGCACCCCGGTAGAGCGCCTGGGCGAACTTGTAGGTGACCCCGGTCGCGCACAGCTCGGCCGGGTAGCCACAGACGGAGGGGTGCACGACCGGGCACGCCGGAAGCGTCGCTGCCGGGCGGTGGTGGTCGGTCACCACCATGTCCATCCCCAGCTCTCGCGCGCGCTCGACCTCGGCACACGCGGTGATGCCGCAGTCGGTCGTGATCAGCAGCCGCGCGCCGGCGCCGTGCAGCTCCTCGACGCGGGCGACCGACAGGCCGTAGCCCTCATCGCGGCTGGGGAGCCGCACGTGCACCGCGGCGCCGAGGCCCTCCAGCGCGCTTGCCAGGACTGCCGCGGAGCAGACACCGTCGACGTCGTAGTCGCCGTGGATTGCAATCGGCGTTCCGCCCGCGACATGGCGCATGACAACGGCGACCGCCTCGTCGATACCGGCAAACAGCTCCGGGTCGTGCTGCTCGGCACCCTCGAGAAAGCTCCTGGCCGCCGGGCCGTCAGCGAAGCCGCGGCGGACCAGCACGGCCGCAGTGGTGTGGCTCACGCCCAGCTCAGAGGCGAGTGCGACTGCCCGCTCGTACGGGTACGGGGCAGCGCGCCAGCGGGCCTCCGACTTTCCAATCACCCATCGATGCTAGGAACGGGCCCGGACGGAAGGGCTCGATCCGCCGAACTCACCTTCGCTGGGGTTAGCTGTGCTGCTCGTCGGTGCGGTAGCCCCAGAACCAGCATGCGCCGAGCCCCAGGATCGTTCCGGGCACGGCCTGTAGCGCCGTGGCGAAGCTCGGGTCGTCGATCTCCCCGCCTGCCAGGGCAATACCGACGATGACCGCACCGACCGCGGCACAGCCGAAGGCGCCGACGATGCCGCCCTTGAAGCGGTCCGGTACGAAAACCGCGAAGTGCCAGATGGCGATGCCCATCATCGCCCAGACGAGGATGTTCAACGCGACCTCCCATGCTTGCGTCCTTTGCGCGCCTGGCGGGCGGCGCGCTGCTTCTTGCGCTCGGCCCGTTCGGCTCTCAGCTGTGCGCTGCGGTCCGCCGGCGACGATGACCCCACGGGTGCGGCCTCCTTCTCCAGATCCAGCTCGTGCCCGTCTTCGGCGTGCTCCAATCCGAGCTCGTCCGCGATCTCGTCCTGCCCGTCCGCCTCCGCGGTGCCGACCGGTTCGGGCCTGGGCGCGGCCTTGCGCCGGCTGCGCGGCTGGCGCTTCGCGGGACGATCGCCCGGCTCGTGATCGGCCTCGTGATCGCCAGCCGTGGTCGTAACCGGATACGGCGGCACGACCCCGTGCTCGTCCTCGATGCGCCGCCGTCGCTGGCGGTAGGTCGACTCGCGTTCCTTCCATTCGGTCAAGACCGGCGCCGCAATGAAGATCGAGGAGTACGTACCCGAGGCGATCCCGACCAGCAGCGCGAAGGCGAAGTCCTTCAGCGTCTCGCCGCCGAACAGCAGCAGCGAGGCCACGCCCATGAGCGTGCACATGGAGGTCGCAAGCGATCGCGTCAACACGTCGCTCATCGAGCGGTTCACGATCTGGGAGAAGGCCGCCCGCGGCATGCGCGGCGCGTTCTCACGTATTCGGTCGAACACGATCACTACGTCGTAGAGCGAGTACCCGAGGATCGTCAGGATCGCCGCGACCGTCGACGTCGTCACCTCCCGGCCGGTGAGGGAGTACACGCCCGCCGTGATCAGCAGGTCGTGGAAGAGGGCGATCATGACCGGGATCGCGAACTTCGGCTCGAACCGGAACGCGACGTAGGCCATGATCAGGAGGAGCGACGCCACGATTGCGAACGACGCGCTGCGCGCGACGGTCGCGCCGAACGTCGGGCCCACCGACTCGCTGGCGAAGCCCTCGGTCGCGACGCCGAACTTCTTCTCCAGCAGGCGCTCCAGTCGCTGCACCCCACCCGGTCCCAGCTCGGCCGTCTTGATCTGGACCACGTTCTTGCCGAACTCGGGGTTCTCGACCTGCTGCACCTTCGCGTCGCCGAGCTGCAGCGGCGCGATCACATCCCGGACCTGCTCCACGCTCGCATCGCGGTCGAGGCTCGCCGTGACGCGCGTGCCGCTCTCGAAGTCGATGCCGAAGTTCAGCTGCTTCGTGGCCAATGCCATGGAGCCGATCAGCAGGATGCACCCCGACATCGCGAAGAAGTACTTGGACTTCCCCATGAAGTCGAAGTTCCACGTCATATGCCGCTCGCCGGCGCCCAGCATGGCGGGACTGCGCAGGATCTTCGAGCGACCCATCGTGCCGAGCACGGCCTGCGTGAACAGCACTGCGGTGAACAGCGAAACGAGCGTGCCGACGCCAAGCGTGAAGGCGAAGCCCTTGACCCCTGCGGTCGCGAGCACGAACAGGATGAACGCCGTGATCAGCGTGACGACGTTCGCGTCGATGATCGTCGCGATGCCGCGTTTGTAGCCGGTGGCGATCGCCGACATCGCCGATCTGCCCGCTCTCAACTCCTCCTTGATGCGCTCGAAGATCACGATGTTCGAGTCCGCCGCGATGCCGACCGTCAGGATCAGCCCCGCGATGCCGGGCAGCGTGAGCGTGATCGGGATCAGCTTGATCAGGCCATAGAAGAGGCCGGCATACATGAGGAGCGCCACGCCCGCGATCACGCCGAGGAGCCGGTAGAACAGGAGCAGGAAGAGGATCACGAGCCCGAAGCCGACGAGGCCCGCGATCAGGCCTTCGTGCAGGGCCTGCTTGCCGAGGCTTGCGGAGACCTGGGTCTCGCTGATCGGCTTGAGGTTGATCGGCAGCGCGCCGGTCTTCAGCACGTCGGCGAGGTCCTGCGCCTCCTGAAGCTTGAAGCCTCCGGAGATCTGGGCCCCGGTGCGGCCGTCGATGCCGTCCGGGTTCTCCTGGTAGTTGATGGTCGGGCGCGACACGACCTCGCGGTCGAGCACGATCGCGAAGGTCTGGAAGGAACTGTCGACCGGCTGGCCCGGGATCTGGCGGGTCTGGCCGCGCTCGGCGAGGCGGCGCGTGACCTTCTGGAAGTTCTCGCGCCCCTTGTCGGTGAACTTGAAGGTGACGATCGGCTCCCGCGTCGTGGGGTCGGACTCCTGGCGCGGGTCCTTCAGGTCGGTCCCGCGCACCTCGGGGTTGTCGCGCAGTACGAAGTACCGCTCGTAGGGGGCGTCCTCGGAGAGGTTCGGCGGCCGCTCGGCGCGCACCACCACGGTGCCCTCGGGAATCCTGAGCAGCTCGTAGCCCTTCGGAGCACGGCCGTCGAATTCGGACAGCAGATCCGTGCGCGAGGCGTCAGGGCCCGCCGCGAGGGTCTTGTTCGGCTTGAAGAGGTAGTAGGAGCCCGTCGTCGAGTTGTTCGCGTCCTTGACGGGTTTCTGCCCCGAGGCGCGCTTGACCGCCGGGTACAGGCCCGCGATCGGCGTCTGGGGGCCGCCCACCACGTTGGCCTCCCAGTCGTACAGCAACAGCTGCGCGGTGGTGCCCACCTGCTTCTTGGCGCGCTCCAGGTTCTTGACGCCGGGCAGTCCGACCGAGATCTGGTCGGAGCCGAGCCGCTGGATCTCGGGCTCGGCGACGCCGAGGCGGTCGACGCGCTCGCGGATGATGTCGATCGCGCGGTCGATCGCTTCGGGCGTGACCTTGCTCTGAGGGGTCGGCTCGCCCTGGTAGACGAGTTCGACGCCGCCCTTCAGGTCGAGGCCGAGCTTGGTCTCCTTCGTGATGATCACGACCGCCGACATGACCAAAAGGCCAATCGTCAGCGCGATCACGAGCAGGTTGCGCCTGCGTGAGGTCATATCTCGCCTACGGGAGGTTGCAAGCTCTCGATCCCCGCGGTGATTCTACGAGTCATCTCTTGGGCGTGAGCACCAGCAGGAGGCCGCCGTCGTCGTCGTAGGCGGGAAAAACATCTGCCGTGGCCTTCGCCGGAAGGTCGCCCTCCGCCTCCACCTGCACGTTCCTTCCCAACACGCGCACCCCCCATTCCAGGGATGTTCCGATGGGATCGTCGTCGTCGGAGAACTTGAGCCCGAGCACGTCCTTCACGGGCCGGCCGAGGGTCGCCTCGTCCTTGAGCCCCGTGAGCTCGAAGCTCCCGCGTCCGCAGCCGGTGATCCGAGCCTCGGCGTCACACACGAAAAAGGCCGCGTCCGGCGCCGGGTAGTAGTCGTCGAGCAGCTCGAACATGAAACCGAAGCCGCACTTGGCGCAGCCGCGCGGCTTGGAGGAGAACCCAGCCGTACGGTCCTGGGAGCTCAGACGGTTTCCACAATTTGGGCAGATGAAAACGGGCATCGCACCTCTAATGAGATCGACTTCGGCATCCATGCCGCGAATCCTGAGCGCCGAATCCCCACGACGCTGCCTTCCTAATCTTGACCGGCTTGCCTGAACAGGCCGTTAGAAAAGGCTAGCGCCCCGCCCGTCGGTTGCCGACGGGTACTCCACGCCCAGGTGCTCGTAGGCGGCCGGGGTGGCCACCCGGCCGCGGGGGGTCCGCTTCATCAGGCCCCGCTGGAGCAGATACGGCTCGTACACGTCCTCGATCGTGTCGGGCTCTTCGCCGACCGCGACCGCGAGGGTGGACAGGCCGACCGGGCCTCCGTCGAACTTCTGCACGATGGTCCGCAACAGCTCGCGATCGAGGCGCTCCAGCCCGGCCGCGTCCACCTCGAGCATCTCGAGCGCTTCCGCAGCGATCTCGGTCGTCACCGTCCCGTTGCCGTGCACCTGGGCGAAATCGCGCACCCGCCTCAGCAGGCGGTTCGCGACCCTGGGGGTGCCGCGCGCGCGCGCCGCGATCGAATGGGCGCCGTCATCGTCGATCTCCACCTCGAGGATGCTCGCCGACCGCCGCACGATCCGGGCGAGGTCCTCCGGCGGGTAGTGCTCGAGCCGGTGCACGACCCCGAAGCGCTCTCTCAACGGAGTGGTGAGCAGTCCCGTGCGCGTCGTTGCCCCGATCAGGGTGAAGGGCGGCAGATCGAGTGTCACCGTGCGAGCGCCCGCCCCCTGGCCGAGCACGATCGGGAGGCGGCGGTCCTCCATGGCCGGATAGAGCGTCTCCTCCACTGCGCGGGTGAGACGGTGGATCTCGTCGATGAAGAACACGGAGCCGGGCTCGAGCGCGGTCAGGAACGCGGCAATGTCGCCCTTGCGCTCCAGCGCCGGTCCGGCGGTCTGGACCAGCGGGGCGTCCAGTTCGCGTGCGGCGATGTGCGCCAGCGAGGTCTTGCCGAGGCCCGGCGGCCCCGCGAGCAGCACGTGGTCGAGCGCCTCGCCGCGCCGGCGGGCCGCCTCGATGAACAGTCCGAGCTGTCGCTTGACATGCGGCTGCCCGACGAACTCGTCGAGCGCCTGCGGGCGCAGGGAGCGGTCGAGCTCCTCTTCCTCCGGGCGCGCGGCGGGCACCTGCACGCTGATCTCCCCGGGCAGAGGGATCACGCCGCCCTGACGGCGGTCCGCAGCGCAGCAGCAATCAGATCCTCGGGGGCGGGATCGTCGCCGGCGTCCGCCACCGCCTCTTCGAGCATCGACTCCGCCTCCGCGGGGTCGTAGCCCAGGCCGACCAGCCCTTCCCGGGCGAGCACTCTGGCCCCCGCCTCGGAAGGTGCGCGGGAGGGCTCGGCCGCGAGCTCGCCGGCGATTCGCTCGCGCAGCTCCACGATCACGCGCTCGGCTGTCTTGCGCCCGATGCCGGGCACGACCTGAAAGCGCTTCACGTCGCCGGAGGCGATCGCGAGCCGCGTGTCGGACACGGTCGAGCCGGACAGCACCGCAAGCGCCATCTTCGGCCCCACTCCCGAGACGGAGATCAGACCCAGGAAGAGCTCACGCTCTTCCGGGGCGGAGAAGCCGTAGAGCTGCATCGCGTCGTCACGCAGGATCAGGTGTGTGAGCATCGTCGCCGGCTTGCCCAGCGGGGGCAGCTTGCCGATCGTCTGGGAGGAGGCGGCCACGCGGTAGCCCACCCCACCGCATTCGATCACGGCATGGTCGGCTCCACGCTCCAGAACCTTGCCGGTCAGCGAAGCGATCATAGGTTCGTATTCTCGGCGGGAGCCCGGACGCCTCTTACTTCAGTTCGCCGTTCGCAGTTCGCCGTTCGCCGGCCTCGTTCGGAACGCGTGGCAGATCGCGAGCGCGAGTGCATCTGCGGCGTGGTCCGATTCAGGAGGCTCTGCCAGCGCCAGCAGAGCACCCACCATCCGCTGGACCTGGTCCTTGCGGGCCGCTCCGCTGCCGCACACGGCGAGCTTCACGGCCTGCGGTGTGTAGGAGAAACACGGGATGTCGCGCCCACCGGCGCTCGCCAGCACGGCCCCCCGCGCCTGCCCGACGGCAAAGGCGCTGCGCACGTTGCGGCCGAAGTAGACCTCCTCGATCGCCAGCGCATCCGGTGCGTGCTCGTCGAGCAGGTCACCGATGCTGGCCGCGATCGCTGCCAGCCGCTGCTCGACCGGCAGGCCGGCAGACGTCGAGATCACCCCTCCGCACACGGTGCTGAGGCGTTGCGCCCGTGACTCGACTATGCCGAAGCCCGTGGAGGCGGTGCCGGGGTCAATCCCCAGCACCCTGATCTGGGCCGGCTTCGTCACCAGAGGGAGTTTCTGCGCCCATGCGGACGTTCCCTTCGAGCCTCAGCTCCCAGCGCTCTCCGTCCTGCAGCCGGCCAAGGCCGAGCCACATGAACTGCAGCATCGAGCGCACCAGCTCGTCCCGCGGGAAGTTCGGGTTCCGCAGCCACCAGTCCGCAAGCGCGTAGAAGCCGGCCACGACCATCTCGGCGAGCTGCTCGGTGTGCTGGCGGGTCATGCCCTCGCGCGTCTCGGAAGGTTCCATCTCCATCACGTCGGCCATGGCCGTCACGGCGCTGCGGCGCAGCGCCTCCTGCTGCTCGGAGATCATGGGGTCGGTCACGTCGCGCACGAACATGTGGAACGCGTGCGGATGCTCTTGCACGTACTGGAAGCCGGCGGCGGCCGCGTTCTCCATCCGCAGCGCTCCCTCCATCCCTGGTGCGGACGCCGCGGTCACGAGCAGGCCGAGCATCTCCATCGCCGCGTTGTTCATGAGCTCTATGTAGAGCTCCTGCTTGCTGGCGAAGTGCTCGTAGATGAGCGCCTTCGAGATACCCGCGGCCGCGGCGACGTCGTCGATGCGAACGTGCTCGTAACCGCGCTCGCCGAACACCTCGTTCGCCGCCTCGAGGATGCTCTCGCGCCGCTCCTCGGCGCTCAGGCGCCTGCGCGGCTGGCCGTGATGCGTAGGTTGCTCGGCGGCTCCGCTCATCTCAGGCGGCCAACTGCTCCATCACGTCGGCGCGCATGTCGAAGTTGGCGTGCACCTGGTCGACGTCGTCCTGCTCGTCCAGCGCGTCCAGCAGCCTGAGCAGCTTGCGCGCGTCTTCGACCCCGACTTCGACGGTGTTCTTGGGAAGCATCGATTGCTCGGTGGACTGGACGTCCACACCGGCCTGTTCGAGCGCCTCGTGCACCGCTCGCAGGTCCTGTGGCTCGCAGACGATGCGGATCGAGTCGCCCTCGGGCGCCAGGTCCTGGGCGCCGGCATCGATCGCGGGCATCAGGTCGTCCTCGCTGTAGCGGTCGCCGTCGACCATCAGCACGCCCTTCTTCTCGAACATCCAGGCCACGGAGCCGGGCTCCCCGAGGCTCGCGTCGGCGCGGCCGAACATGTGGCGGATCTCCGCCGCCGTGCGGTTGCGGTTGTCGGTCAGGCACTCGACGAGGATCGCCACACCGCCGGGACCGTAGCCCTCGTAGGTGACCGCCTCGATCGCGGCCGCATCGCCTCCGGCGCCCGTGCCCTTGGCGATCGCGCGCTCGATGTTGTCCTTGGGCATGCGCAGGCTCTTGGCCTTCTCGATCGCGTTTGCGAGCGCCGCGTTGCCCTCCGGGTCACCGCCGCCGTCGCGCGCGGCGACCGTGATGGCGCGCGCGAGCTTGGTGAAGAGCTGACCCCGCTTCGCATCCGCGGCGCCCTTCTTGCGCTTGATCTGTGCCCATTTCGAATGACCGGCCATGACGGTTGATTCTAAGACGGACCGTCAGAGCCGGATCCAGGACCCGCACCTCTTCGAGGTGCGTGGGTTTTCTGTCGTAGTACGCCCAAGATCCGTCTCACCTCGCGGATGCCGGGCGGTTCGCTACTCCCAGCGAAAGCCGGTCGCGCTCGGCCGCGGCTCGAGCGGGCTGTCCGGCAGTCCGGCGGGCGGGTCCACGAGGTTGTAGCCGCTGGGTGCGACGTCGTTGGGCGTGTCGGGATGGAACAGCGAAGCGAGGTACTGGATGTGCCCGCGGCCGGGCCCGAGCTCGAACTGGCCTCCACCGTAGGCTCCGATGCCGCGCTCGGCGAGGTAGTCGTAGGTGTCCGTCAAGGCCCGCACGCTGCCGAAGCGCGAGGGCTTCACGTTGACCATGCGCGGGGGATAAGGCAGTGCTTCGATGTCCGCGATGGAGTGGATCGGAGCGTCCCATGTAAGACGATCCTTGTGGGGTTCGAGCACCGGCCGCGTCTCGTCTGTGAGGCCGGGGTCCTCGATCCACGCGTCCGGGAAGGCCTCGGCGATACGGCGGTAGAGGCCCGCCTCCGGCGGGTTGTCGACGCCCGTGTCCGTATAGAAGGCCTTGAGGTCGACGGAGTCGACCGCACCGGTGTCGACGAGCTGCGCGATCAGCTCGTCGGTCCACTCGGGCGTCGGGTCGAGCTTGAACCGCAGGTTCGGATAGCGCTCCAGGCGAGAGCTGACCGGCTCGAGCGTCGCCGGCTTGCCGAGCCGCAGCGACACGACGAACGTGACCGGCCGCAGCTCGCGCCCGAGCGCATCCGCGAGCGTGACGCCCTTCTGGCGCAGCGCCAGGTCGACGGCCGCGCTCTCGAACGCCCAGCGCCGGAAGTTCCGCGACGTCTCGCGCACGGGTTCCGCCGGGAACAGGTCGAGCCCGCCCACGTGGTCGAAGAACGAGCCGAGCGTCCAGGAGCCGGCGAGCTCCTGCACCGGCCCCGCCTCCTGCAGCGCAACGTGGTCGAGCGCGTCATAGGTGACGTCCTCGCCGACGCCCTCGTGCCCGCCGCCGCGCAGGCGAATGACGGTGCTCGCGCGCGTGAAGTCGCTCGACACGGCCTGCTCCAGCGGCTCGAGGTCGTAGCCCTCGACCTCCAGCGGCAGCCCGGCGAGCTTCTCGTAGGTGCTCATCAGGCGGAAGAGCCTAGCGAGACGCGTGGCGGGCCCGGAGGCATCCGCCTTCCCTTCGGAGAAAATCCGTTCGTTGATGCATTTGCTCCCCCATGGGGGAGCAAATCGATCATCGACCGGCGAGCGTGGCTAGTCCCGGGCGGGGACTACCACGACCGGCGTGCGCGAGAGCTGCATGAGCTTGTGGGGGACCGAGCCGAGCAGGGCGCCGCGGATGGGGCCTTCGCCATGACTGCCCACGACGATGAACCTGGCATCGCGCTCGGCGGCGAGGTCGACGAGGGCCGGGGCCGCCCGCTCGCGGACCAGTGCCACCTCCGCATCCACGCCTTCGGAGCGCGCCCGCTCGAGCGCCTTGGCCGTCGCCCCCTGAGCGAGCTCTTCGACCGCCTGCATGTGCTCTTTGTATTCCTCGCCGACGTTGCCCGGAGGCGCCACGCCGAAGCACACGACGAGACGGTCATCGAACTGCTTCGCGAGCAGCAGCGCCTCTTCGAGCGCAGCATCCGCACCAGTCGACCCGTCATACCCGAGCACGATCGTGCCCAAAGCTCAGACCGCCTCTTCCGGCACTGCGGCCACGCCGGCCTTGCGCCCGGCGGCCACGTCCGGGTCTACGACCTCGCGCTTGCGGCCGAAGAAGCTCTCGTGTCCGGTCGCCCGCCAGGTCAGCATCAGCACGACGCCGAGGATCAGCAGGCCGACACCCAACACCACAGGGATCGCGATGCCGAAGAGCTCGTTGCCCGTGTAGGACTGGTCGGTCTGCCGGTATTCGTCGATCGCCTTGACGAAGAGGTAGGCGAGGATCCCGGCTCCCACCGTCGGGCCGAGCCCGATGAACAGGAAGTTCTTGACGGACTTGGTCAGCTCCCGCCGGTAGTAGATCGTGCACGCGATCCCGGTGAGCGCGTAGTAGAAGGCGATCATCAGCGACAACGCGGTGAGCGAGTCGAACAGGAAGTTCTCGGAGACGTTGAAGAGAATCGCAAACCAGACCGCCGAAAGGGCGCCCGTCACGATCGTCGAGACATGTGGAGTCAGGAAGCGCGGGTGCACGCGCCCTAGCATCGCGGGGAACGCGCCCTGACGGGCCATCGAGAGCGCGGTGCGCGAGCCGGGAAGGATCGTGGTCTGGGTCGAGGAGAGTGCCGACGTGATGATCGCCAGCACGACCAGCCAGTCGAGCCCGTTACCCAGCACGTCGGGAGCGATCGCGCCGAAGAGGCCGGGGTCGTCCTCGTACTCGGCCACGCGGTCGAGCCCGGCGAATGCGACCACCGCCGTCGTCGTCGCGACGTAGGTCACGAGCAGCACGACCGTGCTGACGACCGCCGCAAGACCCGGCGCGGTGGTCGAGTCCTCGGTCTCCTCGTTCAGGTTGACCGCGCTTTCCCAGCCCCAGTAGATGAAGACCCCCGACAGCAGCCCGAGCACCAGGATGCTGGCGCTGTCGACGGCGAAGGGCGAGAACCACGAAAGCTCGGGGTCGATCGACCCTGCGGGAGCGTCGCCGCCGGCGACTTTGATCAGCGCGACCGCGGCGAACAGCAAGAGCGCTCCGACCTGCGCCAGGATCATGACCCGCTGCACCATCGCGGACAGCTCGGTGCCGAGCACGCAGATGAGCGTCATCAGGCCGATGACACCGATCGTGAACACGGTCTCCCACAGCCGTGAATCCCTCAGGTAGTCCAGGCCGAGAAGGTCGAACGAGTAGTAGACGGCCACCTGCGCGAGCGAGCCGACCACGATGATGCCCGTGGTGCACACGGCCCAGCCGCCGACCCAGCCCGCGGACGGCCCGATCGCTCGCGTGATCCACGAGAAGTTCGTGCCGCAATCGGGATCGGCGCGGTTCAGGTAGAAGAACGCCGACGCGATCAGGAACATCGGCACGAACGACGCCAGCATCACGGCGGGGGCCTGCACGCCGACGAGGACGACGACGATCGCGAGTACGGCGGCCAGTGAATAGGCGGGCGCCGTGGAGGCGATCCCGATGATCAGGCCGTCGAGGAACCCGATCGCATCCTTCTTCAGCCCCTTCTCGCCCGGCTCTGAGCCCGCATCGGCGTAGTGAGCCGTTTTGGCGTGTGCCTCCATCTCAGGCGATCGTCTCTGGCCGCACGGATGCCATGCGCGCCGCGCGTCGCTGCTGGAGCACGGTCAGGATCATGAAGGCGAGCGTCACGAAGAAGATCATCGTCGCGATGATGTTGATCTGGGGCGGGATCGCCACGCGTGCCGCGCCCCACACGAACAGGGGGAACGTCACGGTCGACCCGGCGTTGAAGTTGGTTATCACGAAGTCGTCCACGGAGAGCGCGAATGCAAGCAGGGCCGCCGCGAGCACGCCCGGCGCAATCAGCGGCAGCGTAACGCGCATGAACGTCTGGAGGCCGTTTGCTCCCAGGTCCTGGGCGGCCTCTTCCAGGTAGCGGTCGAAGCCGATCAGCCGCGACCTTACGGTCACCACGACGAAGCTGATGTTGAACATGATGTGGGCGATCAGGATCGTCGTGAACCCCGTTGCGAAACCGATCGCGAGGAAGAGCGACAGGAGCGACGCGCCGAGCACCACCTCGGGCGTGGCGAGCGGGATGAAGATGAAGAGGTTCGTCGGCGCTCTCCCGCGGAACTGGTAGCGCACCAGCGCGAGGGCCATCATCGTTCCGAGGATCGTCGCCACGATCGTGGACAGCGCGGCGATCTTCAGCGAGTTCACCATCGCCTCGCCCAAGCCGGGGACCCCGAACGGGTCCTTCCAGTGCTCGAGCGTGAACCCCTGCCAGGTGAAGTTGAACCGGCTTTGCGTGTCGTTGAAGGAGAAGAGGATGATGATCGCGATGGGCAGGAGCAGGTAGATCAACGCGAGCGCGGCGAAGAGGTTCAGCGACTGGTTCAGAACGGCGCGCCCGAAAGCGAGCGCGCGCGGATGGCGTACCGCCCTGACCCGTCCGCTACGGACCGTGGCGGCCTCCATCAGCGGGCCTCGGCTCCCATCAGCGACTCGGTGCCCGCGATCTTCGCCCAGATCAGCACCATCACCAGGATCACCGCCATCAGCACGAACGACAACGCCGCCGCGGTCGGGTAGTCGGTGAGCTCCAGGTAACGGCTCTGGATCACGTTCCCGATCATCGTCTGGCGCGGAGTGCCGAGCAGCTCCGCATTGATGAAGTCACCCGCCGCGGGGATAAAGGTCAGGAGCACACCGGCCACGAGCCCTGGCATCGACAACGGCAGGGTGACCCGCGTGAAGACGGCACGCCGCGTCCCGTAGAGGTCGTAGCCCGCTTCGAGCATCCGCCCATCGATCCGCTCGAGGCTCGCATACAGCGGCAGGATCATGAAGGGCAGGAAGTTGTACGTGAGACCCGCGATCACCGCGCCCGCGGTCGCGAGGATCCGCCCGTTGTCGCCGAGCAGGCCCACCGCCTGCAGCGTGCTCACCACGATCCCGTTGTCCTCGAGGATCGTCTCCCAGGACAGGGTGCGGATCAGGTAGGTGACGAAGAACGGCAGGATCACGAGCAGCAGCAGCGCCGTCTTCCACTTCCCGCCCCGAAATGCGATCGCGTACGCGAGCGGGTAGCCGATCGCCAGCGCGATGGCCGTGGCCGCGCCGGCGTACAGGAACGAGCGGATCAGCTGCTGGTCGTAGTTCGAGATGGCGTCGGTGTACGTCTCGAAGTGCCAGTCGAACCGGTAGCCCGTGAAGATCGTCCCCGTCTCCAACGAGGTGCGCGCCATGTAGTAGAGCGGCACCGCGAAGAAGAGCAACAGCCACAGGAGCCCGGGCGCCAGCAGCAGATACGGGAGGAGCCCCCGCCGTTTCTGGAACAACGTCACCGGGCTCCCCCCACGATTCCTGCTCGGCTACGCGCCGATCGCGCGCTGGAAGGCGGCGTCGATCTCCGCCTCGTCCTCCGGCGAGAATGTCTTGAGGCTGTGCGCCTTTGCCAGGTCCGGGAAGACCAGATCGTTCTGGGCGATCTCCGGATCCGTCTTCGCGAGCTCCTCGCGCACCCCCTTCACGGGCGATACGTAGTTCACGTACGCCGTGATCTTCGCCGCGATGGCAGGCTCGTAGACGAAGTCCATGTACTTCTCGGCCGTGAAGGCGTGCGGAGCGCCGACCGGAACCTGCATGGAGTCGGTGAAGACCATGAACCCTTCCTTGGGATGGTTGTAGGCGACGTTCTTGTTGTCCGAGACCATCTGAGGCGCATCACCGGACCAGCCCAGGATCGCGGCCGAGTCGCCCCTCGCTACGTCGCGCGTGTACTCGTTACCGGTGAAGCGCCGGATCTGACCGTCGTTGGAGGCTTTCTCGATCTTGTCGATCGCCTGCATCACCTGGTCTAGGGTGGCGTCCCCGGGCTTGACGCCCTGGCCCAGCAGGACGGACCCGACGGTGTCGCGCATCTCCGTGAGCATCGTCACCTTGCCCTTGAACTTCGGATCGAACAGGTCGTTGACGCTCGTCAGGTCACCACCGGTCAGGTCCTTGCGGTAGATCAGCAGTACCTGGCCGGTCTGCCACGGCACCGACACCTCGCGCTTGGGGTCGAAGTCCGGGCTCGCGACGGCCTGCTCGATGTTGTTCACGACGTTCGGCATCGCGGACTTGTCGAGCTTCTGGACGTAGCCGAGCTGCTTCATCCGGTTGCACATCCAGTCGGTCACGACGTGCAGGTCGCGCCCGCCCGAGTTGCCGTCGGCGTACTGCTGGCGCACCTTGCCGAAGAACTCGACGTTGTCGTTGATCTCCTCGACGTACTTGACGTTGGTGCCGTACTTCTTCTGGAACTGATCCAGCGTGGGGTGACTCTTCCCCTTCACGTCGATGTACAGCGGCCAGTTGGAGAAGTGCAGCGTGTCGGCGATCTCACCCTTCGGGATGACCTTCCCGTCGCCACCGCCTCCACCACTGTCTCCGCACGCCGCGAGGAAGCCGATCACGCCGAGGCTGAGGGCCCCCGCTCCCGCGTGGCGCATGAGGGTCCTGCGGTTGATGCCCGACGCCGTCATCGCGTCGAGTGCCCGCTCGATGTCCCAGTCGCTGTTTCTGCTCAAGGTGCTCCTCTCTCGATCACTAGATCTCTACGCGACCGCGCTCGCGGCCTCATCGGATGGCGCATTGTGGGTTGCGCCGTCGGGAGACGCGCCGTTCCAAGACACGACGTGCATGTTCTCTGGCGCCCAGGCGAGTCGCACCCGCGCGCCGGCCCCGGGCAGCCGCTGGCGCTGGGCCTCGTCGGCGTTGGGGACCAGCACGGTGAGCCGCACGTCGCCCGCGAGCTTCACGACCATCTGGGTCGCGGTGCCGAGGAACACGGCGGCCTCGACCACGCCCTCGACGCTCGGCTGCCCGGCCGGGGCGGGCTCCTCCACCTTGGCGACCGTCAATTTCTCGGGGCGAACGACCGCGTGACAGCGGTCGCCGCGCTGCACGCCGGCGCCGCGGGTGCGGACCGTGGGCCCGCTGTCGAGGCGCAGATCGACCTGTTCCCCATTGACCGACTCGACCTCTCCGGGCAGCAGGTTCGAGACGCCGATGAACCCCGCCACGAACTGGGTGCGCGGGCGCTCGTAGACGTCCTCGGGAGCGGCGAGCTGTTCGATCACGCCGCGGTTCATCACCGCGATGCGGTCCGACATCGTGAGCGCCTCCTCCTGGTCGTGGGTCACGTACACGAAGGTGATGCCGACGTCGCGCTGGATGCCCTTCAGCTCGATCTGGAGTCCCTTGCGCAGCTTCAGGTCGAGGGCGCCGAGGGGCTCGTCCAGCAGCAGGACGGCCGGACGGTTGATGAGCGCGCGCGCCAGCGCGACGCGCTGCTGCTGGCCGCCCGAGAGCTGGCGCGGCTTGCGCTTCGCCTCGGCCGCCAGGCCGACGCGCTCGAGCTCGTCGCGCACCCGGTGCCGGATCTCGTCCTTCGCGACGCGCTTGCGGCGCAGGCCGAACGCGACGTTGTCCTCGACGCTGAGGTGCGGGAAGAGCGCATAGCTCTGGAAAACCGTGTTGGTCGGGCGCTTGAACGGCGGAACGCCCTCGACGTCCACGCCGTCGATCAGGATCCGGCCCGCGGTGGGTTGCTCGAAGCCCGCCACCATGCGCAGGGTGGTTGTCTTGCCACAGCCGCTGGGGCCGAGGAGCGTGAAGAACTCGCCCGCTGCGATGTCGAGGCTGAGGTCGCGGACGGCCGGAAAGTCGCCGAATCGCTTGGTCACGCCCTCCAGTTGGACGCTGGGGCGTGACGGATGCTCAACTGGCTCGCCGGGTGCGGTCATCTAGGCGCTCTCCCCCCCCGCCCCCCCGCGCACGTCACAACACGCTATGTACCGCAAAACGCGTCCACAAGGGGCCGACTGTCCAAAAATGATGGGGCCCATGGCCCATGTGTACAAGTCAAGCAAGCGATCTTTGTCCGGGTGTCTGCACAAAGTGGCTTGTTCCTGCTCCAAACGAGCTATAACGTTATACAGGCCGTCAGAGAGCACCGTAGGAGGGAGAACCGAGATGGCTTCAAACGTAGGAATCGAAGAAGCGGCGCCGCGCTCCCGGACCGACAGCACCCTCCAGGAGCAGGCCAGGCGGCACCTATGGATGCACTTCACGCGGATGGGCGCGTACGCCGACCACGAGGTGCCGATCATCGTGCGCGGCGATGGCTGCTACGTCTGGGACGAGCACGGGAACCGGTATCTGGACGGGCTCTCCGCCCTTTTCTGTGTGAACGCCGGCCACGGGCGCGAAGAGCTCGCCGAAGCAGCGGCCCGTCAGGCCCGTGAGCTGGGCTTCTACGTCAACTGGAGCTACGCCCACCCGCCCGCGATCGAGCTGGCCGCACGCATCGCCGCGCTCGCACCCGGCGATCTGAACCGTGTGTTCTTCGCCTCGGGCGGCTCGGAGGCGGTCGAATCCGCCTGGAAGCTGGCGCGCAACTACCACTACGTGCGCGGCGAGGGCAAGCGGACGAAGATCATCGCCCGCGAGCTGGCCTACCACGGCACGACGCTGGGCGCGCTCGCGGCCACCGGGCTCACCTCCTTGCGGGCACAGTTCGAGCCGCTCACGCCCGGGGGATGCCATGTGCCGAACACCAACAGCTACCGCTGGCCCGCGGACCGCGATCCCCTGTGGGCCGCGGACGCAATCGAGGAGCGGATCCTGTTCGAGGGCCCGGAGACGGTCGCCGCGGTGATCCTGGAGCCCGTGCAGAACGCGGGCGGCTGCTTCGTCCCGCAGGACGGCTACTTCCAGCGCGTGCGTGAGATCTGCGACCGCCACGGGGTGCTGTTCATCTCCGACGAGGTGATCTGCACCTGGGGCCGCCTCGGCCACTACTTCGGGTCGGAGCGCTACGGCTACGTGCCGGACATCATCACCACCGCCAAGGCGCTGACGTCCGCCTACGTCCCGATGGGCGCGATGATCGTGTCCGACCGCATCGCCGAGCCGTTCATGCACGGCAAGGCGATGTTCGCGCACGGGTACACGTTCGCCGCTCACCCGGTCGCGGCCGCGGTCGCCCTCGCCAACCTCGACATCTTCGAGCGCGAGGACCTGAACGGGCACGTGCGGGCGCACGAGGACGAGTTCCGCGCCCTGCTCGACGGGTTGCGGGACCTTCCGATCGTGGGCGACGTGCGCGGGGCCGGGTACTTCCACGCGATCGAGCTGGTCAAGAACAAGGAGACCAAGCAGAGCTTCGACGACCAGGAGTCCGAGGAGCTGCTGCGCGGATTCCTTTCGGGCGAGCTGTACCGGCGCGGCCTGATCTGCCGCACTGACGACCGGGGCGACCCCGTGGTCCAGCTCGCTCCCCCGCTGATCGCGGGCCCGGAGCAGTTCAAGGAGATCGAGACCGTGCTCCGGGACGTCCTCTCCGAGGCCTCAGAGCGAATGACGGCCTGAGGGACGAGGACAGGAGCAGCACCCCAGATGCTCACCGTGCAAGGCCTCCTCGACGAGCTCGGCCTGTCGCTTGTGGCCGGCAACGAGGCCGCCGAGTCGCCGATCCGCTGGGTGCACATCACCGAGCTGCTGGACCCCACTCCGTGGATGTCCGGCGGCGAGCTGCTGCTGACGACGGGCATCCAGCTGCGCGAGGAAGAGCAGCAGCGGGCCTTCGTCCGCATGCTCGTCGATCACCACCTCGCGGGCCTCGGCTTCGGCACCGGCATCGAACACGCGGACATTCCCCCGGCGATCGTGGAAGAGGCAGACCTTCGCGGCCTTCCCCTGTTCGAGGTGCCCTACGAGATGCCGTTCATCGCGATCACCGAAAAGGCCTTCGCGCGACTCGTCAACGACCAGTACGAGGTGCTGCAGCGCGGCATCGCGGTGCATCGCAGGCTGGAGCAGCTGGTCCTCGAGCAGCGCGGGCTGCAGGAGGTCACGCGGGCCCTGTCGGCTGCGATCGGGGGGACGATCGTGATGCTCGACTGGCAGGGCGAGGAGATGGCCTCCGCGAACTTCCGGCGCAAGCTGGCCGACGACGCGCTGGACTCGATTCGAGCCGAGGCGGGGGAACGCAACGCCGCGGGCCGCCCGGTGCCGTTCGAGCCCAGCCACCAGGATGTTTCCGGCCGAGCCCTGGCACTGCCGGTCTCCGCCGAGCCCCAGGGCGGACCGCGGGCGTGGATCGTCGCGATCCGTGACGCGGGCGGCCTCGGAGAGTTCGAGCGGCTGATCCTCCAGCAGGCCGTCACCATCGTGGCGCTCGAGCTGATGCGCGGCCGGGTCGTGCGCGACACGGAGCGCAGGCTCGCGGGGGACATCCTTGCGGAGGTGATCGCGGGCGAGCTCGACGAGGGCGAGCTGCGCGGCCGCCTGCGCCCATTCGGCGTCGGCGCGAGCGCCGCGGTGCTCGTGTTCTCGATGTCCGACCCCGAGGCGGCCGAGGCCACGCTGGAGGCGGCGCTGGTCGAGGCGGGCGCCCCCGCACTCGTGGCAAGCCGTGAAGGCCTGCTGTGCGCGGTCGTGGACGGCTCCACGAACGACCACGTGGACCTCGCCGGCAGGGCTCGCGCGGCGCTCGGACGCGAGCATGGCGCGGTGCGCGCGGCAGCCAGCCGCCCGGCTCCCGTGGAGCACCTGAAGCGCGCGTTCTTCGAGGCGCGCTATGCGCTCGAGGCGACCGCGATGCTCGACGGCCGCGCCCCCGACGTCTCGTCGTGGCGCGACCTGGGAGCGCTGCAGTTCCTCCTGTCGGTACAGGAGACCGAGGCCCTGCGCCTGTTTCGCGAGAGCGTGCTCGGACCGATCGAGAGCGGCGAGGGAGAGTACGGCGGCGAGCTGCTGCGATCGCTCGAGGCATACGTCGAGCACAACGGCCAGTGGGAGAAGGCCGCGCGCGAGCTGTTCTGCCACCGGCACACGCTGCGGTATCGCATCCGCCGCGTCGAGCAGCTCACCGGGCGCGATCTCTCGAGTGCGCGCGACCGCATCGAGTTCTGGCTGGCGCTGAAGGCGCGGGAGCTTGTGGGATGAAAGTCGCCGTGCTGGGAGCCGGCGGCACGATCGCCCCCGCGATCGTCAGAGACCTCGCGGAGTCGGACGAAGCGTCCGACCTGATCCTCCTGGATGTCCACAAAGAGCGCGCGGAGGCCGTCGCCCGCGAGCATGGGGGGTCCCGTGCGCAGGTGCGAACGGCCGACGCGCGCTCTGGACTCGCCGCGCAGCTCGAGGACTGCGACGTGCTCGTGAACTCGGCGAGCTACCGGATCAATCTCGCCGCGATGAATGCGTGCCTGGAGGCCGGCTGTCACTACATGGACCTGGGCGGGCTCTACTGGCTGACAGGTCAACAGCTCGAGCTGCACGACGACTTCGAGCAGGCTGGACTGCTGGCCCTGCTCGGCATCGGGTCGAGCCCGGGGAAGACCAATGTGATGGCGGTCAAGGCGGTGCGCGAGCTGGGCATGCCGCCGGAGCGGCTCGACGTGATGGCCGCCGGCCGCGACACCAGCCCGCCACAGGGCCCGTCATATCCCTACGCGCTCCAGACGCTGGTGGACGAGCTGACGATGCGGCCGATCGTCGTGCGCGACGGCGAGCCGGTCGAGATCGACGCGCTGACGCCGGGTGGAACGGTGGACTTCGGCGATCCGATCGGGGAGGCCGACACGATCTTCACGCTGCACTCGGAGTTGCGCACGTTTCCCGACAGCTTTGGCTGCGAGGAGTCGAGCTTCCGGCTCTCGCTGCCTCCCGCGGTGCTCGAGCGCGTGCGGGAACTGATCGGCGCGCCGAAAGAGCAGATCGAGGCGGCCGCCGCGGAGGCACTCCCCCCTTCCCCGAGCACCGTCTCGGTGCACGTGATCGAAGCTTGCAGCGGGGGACGCAAAACGAGGGTGCGCGCCGTGACCACGCCTGTCGAGCATTGGGGACTCGGCGGCGGAGTCGTCTCGACCGGTGCCCCGGCCGCCGCAGCGGTGCGGCTGCTGGCGCGGGGCCGGATCGAGGCGCGCGGCGCGCTTCCGCCCGAACGCTGCGTGGACCCGGACGACCTGTTCCCCGAGCTGGAGCAACACGGCACAAAGTTCGAAGTCGCCGTTACCGAGGGAGTAGAGGCGTGAAGGTTGGCGTCCCGACTGAGATCAAGCCCGACGAGTACCGCGTCGCGCTGACGCCCGCAGGCGCGCGCGAGCTGCACGAGAACGGTCACGACGGGCTCGTGCAGGCCGGCGCCGGCGCCGGCAGCTCGATCGACGACGACGCCTACGTTGCACAGGGTGCGCGCATCCTGCCCGACGCCGAGGCGGTGTTCGGCGAGGCGGACATGATCCTGAAGGTCAAGGAGCCGCAGCCTTCCGAGGTGGAGCTGCTGCGCCCCGGGCAGGTGCTCTTCACCTACCTCCACCTCGCCGCCGACCGCGAGCTGACGCTGGCGCTGTGCGAGTCCGGCGCGATCTGCGTGGCCTACGAGACGGTCGTGGACGCGAGCGGAAAGCTGCCGCTGCTTGCTCCCATGAGCGAGATCGCCGGCAAGCTGGCGACGCAGGCGGGCGCCTTCATGCTGGAGAAGCCGTTCGGCGGCCGCGGGATCCTGCTGGGCGGGGTGCCGGGCGTCGCCGCCGCCACGGTGATGATCATCGGCGGCGGAGTTGTCGGCATGAACGCCGCGTTCATCGCCATCGGCATGGAGGCCGAGGTGCTGGTGTTCGACAAGTCGATCGACCGGTTGCGCGGTCTCGACATCGCGCTCGGCGGGCGCGCGTCGACGGTGTACTCCTCCACCCTTTCCGTCGAGGAGATGCTGCCCCGCGCCGACCTCGTGATCGGCGCTGTGCTGGTGCATGGCGCACGGGCACCGCGGGTCGTGAAGCGCGACCAGCTCAAGCTGATGAAGGCGGGCGCCGTGCTGGTCGACGTGTCGATCGACCAGGGCGGCTGCTTCGAGACCTCACGCCCGACGACTCACAGCAACCCCACCTACGAGGTGGACGGCGTCCTGCACTACTGCGTCGCGAACATGCCGGGGGCGGTGCCGATCACCTCGACCTACGCGCTCACCAACGCCACGCTGCCCTATGTGCTCGAGCTTGCGGACCACGATGTTGCGGGCGCGATGGCACTGGACACGGCGCTGCGGCCAGGCGTGAACGTCGCCGGCGGGCACGTCACACACCCCGCCGTCGCGAGCAGCCTCGACCTACCGCTCGTCGCGCTGGACGAAGCGTTCCGCTCCGCACTGCCCACCACCTGACAACCGAACAGACCACGCTGGAGGAACGACGATGGCGACCGCCGCACAGACACGCACCGAGATCCAGAACTTCATCGACGGGCAGAGTCAACCTCCGGTTGACGGCGCGAGCGAGCCTGTCGTCAACCCGGCAACCGGCGAGCAGATCGCGACCACGCCGCAGTCCGGCGAGCAGGACGTGGACGCCGCCGTCCAGGCCGCGAAGCGCGCCTTTCAGGGATGGTCGGAGACGCCGCCCGGCGAGCGCGCGTACGCCCTGCTGAAGATCGCGGACGCGCTCGAGGAGCACGGTGAGGAGCTCTCCCAGCTCGAGTCGGCGAATGTCGGCAAGCCGATCGAGGCGATGCGCGAGGAGATCCCCGTGCTGGTCGACAACCTCCGGTTCTTTGCGGGCGTGGCACGGTCGGTCGAGGGACTCGCCGCGGGCGAGTACATGCGCGGCTACACGTCGATGATCCGGCGCGAGCCGGTCGGGGTCGTGGGGCAGATCGCACCGTGGAACTACCCGCTGATGATGGCGATCTGGAAGATCGGCCCGGCGCTGGCAGCCGGCAACACCGTCGTGCTCAAGCCCTCCGAGCAGACGCCGCTGACGGCCGCGCGCCTCGCGGAGCTGGCAGGCGAGCATCTGCCGAACGGGGTGCTCAACGTGATCTTCGGCCACGGTGAGCCTGCCGGGGCGGGGATCGTGCGCCACCCGGACGTCGCGATGGTCTCGCTCACCGGTGACGTGGCGACCGGCAAGGAGATCGCACGTGCCGCAGCCGACACGCTGAAGCGCGTGCACCTCGAGCTGGGCGGCAAGGCGCCTGTGATCGTGTTCGACGACGCGGACCTCGAAGCCGTGGTCGAGGGCGTGAAGGTGGCCGGCTACTTCAACGCGGGCCAGGACTGCACGGCGGCGACCCGCGTGCTGGCCGGGCCGAAGCTGCACGACGACTTCGTCATGGGGCTGGCGCAGGCAGCCGGCTCGCTGAAGATGGGAGACCCGGGAGACGACAGCACCGAGCTGGGCCCGGTCGTATCGGATGCGCAGCGCGAGCGTGTGACCGGCTTCCTCGACCGCGCCCCGAGTCACGCGCAGATCGTGACCGGAGGCAAGGCCGGGAGCGGCCAGGGTTTCTTCGTGGAGCCGACCGTCGTCGACGGCCTCGAGCAGGGCGACGAGATGATCCAGCGGGAGGTCTTCGGCCCGGTCGTCACGGTGCAGCGATTCTCCTCGGACGAGGAGGCGCTCGCGTGGGCGAACGGAGTCGACTACGGCCTTGCGGCGAGCGTCTGGACACGCGACGTCGGGCGCGCGATGGACGCGGCGCGCCAGCTGCGTTTCGGCACGGTCTGGGTCAACGACCACATCCCGCTGGTGTCAGAGATGCCGCACGGTGGGTTCAAGCAGTCCGGCTACGGCAAGGACCTCTCGATCTACTCGCTCCAGGACTACACCGAGATCAAGCACGTGATGGTGAACCTCTCGCACTAGGGCTTTCGTCGTTTAAAGGTTCTGGGCCCGACCGCTGCGGGTACGGCCCGACTGAAGCGCACAGGAGCGGGGATTTTCCGCTTCCGGCGATCGGGGAGGAGTGGTTATGGAGCAGCGGCTCGACGTTGTCGTGTCGGCCGTGGGCGGTGCCGCGTTCATTCGACCGGAAGGCGTCCTCGACATAG
>JBBRDT010000022.1:0-42376 GCA_038203635.1 Solirubrobacterales bacterium | reverse complement strand
CTACCTGCACGAATACAACTTCGACCGCGAGCACCATGGTCGCCTGACCGCCGGCCGACGCCCTGCCGATCTCGTCTACGGTGCCCGCAAGATGGAGCCACGATGAACTGCGACTGTCGGCAGATCTCGGAGTCTGTTCAGGCTAGTCGGCTAGGGCCGGCCGACATCCCCCTTCGTGTAGTCGCAGACCCCGGTGGGGAAGATCTGCTTCAGTCGTGTGACCTCGGCCGCCGAAGGCGTCCAAGACCCGTACAGCCCCTTCGCGGTGGCGGCCTCGACCGTCTGCAGCGCGCACTTGTAGACGCCGCCCCGCAGCGGGCCGCCCGCCACGATGCGCGAGGTCGAGTGCAGCGGGAACGCCTGCGTGCACGCGCCCGCGGGCCGGTTGTCGAGGATGCCGTCCCACACGCCCGCGCCGCGCGCGATCTCCGTTCCGGCGGTCGTGAAGCAGCGGTCCGTCGCCAGCGCCGGCTTGTTGCCCGCCACGCCCCGCTTCGGGTTCGCGCGGATGTTCGCCATCCATTGGTCCATCACCTCGAACGCCTCGGGCGTCTGGTCAAACGCGCGCGCCGGGCGCGCGTCGGTGAACCAGATCACCTGGTTGGAGGCGTTGCCGTCGCGGTCGAGCATGCGCTGACGAGAGGCGAACGACTGGTGGCTGTTGTGCATGTCGAGCTCTTCCTCGAGGTAGTGCCGCCAGTCGATCAGCGGTATGTCGATCTTGCCGTCGAAGTACAGCCCGCGGTTGTATGCATTGCGCATTGCGATCAGGTCGCCTGTACGCCGCGGCGCCGGAGTCGCACCGCCGTCGGGACTGAGTCTCATGTTTCCGGCGCTCCACGGGTCGAATCCCGATCGCGCCGGTGGCATCGGTGGCGGTGGCGACGGGAACGGGAAGGCCTCCTGGACCATGTCGCGCGCCTCCTTCCAGCTGCCCACGGTGGCGTTCAGCTTGAGGAACTCCGCCGGCGTGATGTTGCCGTCCTTCAGCGCCTTCAACCCGTACTGGACGCCGACGTTGTCGTAGGTGTTGCGCGCGTGGCCGTCCGGCCCGACGCCGTAGATGTTCTGCAGGTCGCCTGCGTGGTTCCACTGCACCTTCACCATCTCGGCCGGATCCATCCGGTCGAGCCCGCTGAAGGACTGGAACCACAGCGGGTTCAGCGCCAGCGGCGTGAGCCCGCGCCAGCCCTTCACGCACTCGGTGTTGCCGGGCGCGCCGAGCCGGTAGGGGTTGGGGAGCGTGGCATGCGCGTTCAGGCCCTCGAGCCACTCGCGGTTGTCCCAGTTCTGCCATCTCGGATTGCTGCCGTCCGTGTTGTCCATGAAGTTCTCGAGCAGCTCGCAGTCGCCCACGTGGATCGTCTGCGTGACCATGTCGGGATATGAGTACTGCGGGATGCCCGCGTCGATCAGGCCCGGGTGGTTCTGTCCGTACACGTACTGCTGGATCCCGCCGCCCGAGCCGCCCACGCCGACCGTGTAGAGCGGCACCCCGTAGCGCTCGATCCACTCCTCCTTCGACATCAGCGCGGTCTCGCCGCCAAGCACGAGGTTGTAATGCGTGCTCGTGCGCGTGCCCGAGGAGTGCACGATGCCGTAGCCCTTGCGCAATCCGATGTCGTACAGCGAGGCGGAACCGCTGAGAGTGCCCTGGCGGTGGCCGATCGCCACGCCGCCGTCGAAGGTGTAGATCAGGCGCCGGTTCCAGAGCGAGGTGTCGGGGTCGTCGCCGGGCCCCTCCCCGAACGGGGCAAGCATCGCGAACGAGTAAATGAAGCGGTTGATCGTGCCCCGCTCACGCCGTACCACGTAGTCGACGGTGCGGCCGTCGAGCAGCGTCGTCTGCGCCATGTCCGCCGGGCGCGAGCCGTCACTCGGCAGCGGCTGGAAGCTGCCACCGGTCGTGCGGTACTGGTAGTCGACCTGCGTGTTCGCCGAGCAGTTCAGGCTGTAGCCCGCGGTGGAGCCGTCCGGGTTCTGCACCCGGAAGCCCTTGCCTTGCTGGTTGTCGACGAGCGGCTCGCCAAGTCCGGCCTGGATCGTGTTGCAGACGAAGAACTCCTGGTGCGGGCCCGAGAACATTGGCCCGGTGTTCGGGTAGTTGGTGAGTCTGAGCCGCGCCTTCGGAGGCGCCGAGGACTTGCGGTTATGCGTGACGGTCAGCTCGTTGTTGCCGACTTGGAGCCCATTGACAAGGCCGACGAGGTGATTGCCCTCGCGGTGAAACGCACCGGTCACGTCGGTGCCGTTGCGCTTCACGCCGAGCTTGTTGAGCAGGCCGGGTGGGGCGTCCACGCGTATCAGCGCGTCTCCCCCGCTCACCTGGTCGGCTCGGCTCGACAGCACACTGAGCTCGATCGACTGCGCGTGCGCGGCCGGAGCCGCTGCCATCGCCGCCACGGCGATCATTGCCGCAAGTAGCACCTTCGGACGCATCCCCAACCCCCTTCTCGGTTGCGCGCCCGAAACTAGCACCGAGGGGACGTTCCGGCAAGGGCCGCGAGCCGCGAGCTGACGCTCGGGTTCTAAGTCAAGCGCGAAGAAAGGTCAGCACCGCCAGCACGCGGCGGTGCTGCTCTGCCGTCACGGGGAGGTTCAGCTTGGAGAGGATGCTCGTGATGTGCTTTTCGACGGCGCGCTCCGTGACCACGAGGTGCCCGGCAATCGACTGGTTGGAGCGTCCCTCGGCCATCAGCTCGAGCACCTCGCGTTCGCGGGCGCTGAGCTCGTCCAGCGGATCGTCGCTGCGGCGCAACCTAGCTCGCTAGGCTCAGTTTTCTTCTGCTGCTCGACTTCGAGTCGACCGGCGCGATCACGTCATGGCTGCCGCTGTTCCTGTTCGTGGTGCTGTTCGGCCTCTCGATGGACTACCACGTGTTCATCCTGAGCCGGATCCGCGAGCTCGTGGACCCCGGATCCAACGTGTGATCTACCGGATCCGGGGGCTCGTGGTGGAAGAGCGGCGTCACGCGCGCGTCTCATAGGCTACGGACGTGACCGCCGTCGCGGACTGGACCTTCGAGGGAACCTGGCCGTACGAGCCGAGGTGGTTCGACTCGCCTGACGGGCGCATGCACTACGTGGACGTTGGGCCGCGCGACGGCCGGCCTGTGGTGATGGTGCACGGCAATCCGACCTGGGGCTACCTGTACCGCAACTTCATCCCGGCGCTGGTCGAGGCCGGGCACCGCGCGATCGTGCCGGACCATTTGGGGTTCGGCCGCTCCTACAAGCCGCGCGGCGCTGAGCTGTATCGCGTGCCGCGGCACGCCCGCCGACTGGACGCGCTGCTCGAGTCGCTCGACCTGCGCGGCGCGACCGTCGTGCCGCAGGACTGGGGCGGTCCGACCGGCCTGTACTGGGCCACGCAGCACCCGGAGCGAGTCGACGGCCTGTTCATCCTGAACACGTGGGCTCACGGCTGGAAGCCCGAGGCGCTGCCGCCCGGTAAGGACAAGATCCCGCTACCTCTGCCGCTGCGGTTGTTCCGCACACCGGTGGTGGGAGAGGTGCTCGTGAAGGGATCGGACGCGTTCAAGCGCGGGTTCCTGTTCGGGCAGGGCGTGATGCATCGCGAGCGACTGACGCCGACGGTCAAGCGCGCCTACCGCGACGTGCATCAGGGCTGGTCCGACCGCACCGCGATCCTCGTCTTCCCGCGCGAGATCCCGATCACCGGCGAGGGGCCCGTCACGGCGATGGTGACGGAGGTCGAGGCGCGGATGAAGCAGCATTTCCGCTCGAAGCCCGTCCACATCACATGGGCGATGAAGGACATCGCCTTCCTGCCGGCCTACCTCGACACGCTCTGGCTCGACACGTTCCCCGACGCGACTGTTACGAAGCTCGACGACGCGGGCCACTATCTGCAGGAGGACGCGCACGAGCGGATCGTGCCGGAGCTGGTGGAGTTCGTCAGCGGTCTGGGGCGGTGAGATTGAACGCCAGCGAGCCCGTGGGCACGGTCGAGACACTCTGGCGGTTTCCCGTCAAGTCGATGCTCGGCGAGCGGGTTGACGCGGTCGACGTGAGCGAGGGCGGGGTCGTCGGTGATCGCGCGTACGCGGTCGTCGACCGGGAGACGGGCAAGGTCGCGAGCGCGAAGCACCCGAAGGTGTGGCCCGACATGTTCGCGTGCCGGGCCGCGTTCGTCGAACCGCCGCGGGCCGGCGAGACAGCGCCGCCGGCGCGGATCGAACTCGCGGACGGCACGTCGGTCACGAGCGACGCCGACGACGTCGACGCCGTCCTGTCGCGCTTCTTCGGCCGCGAGGTGGAGCTGGCCAGTGCCGCACAGAACGGCTTCACGATCGACAATTACCAGCCCGACCAGGACAAGGTCACGGAGGAGAGACTCGGCGCGGCGTTCTTCAACGAGCGGGGGCTGCCGTCCCCTGTCCCCGAGAGCTCGTTCTTCGACGTCTTCCCGTTCAGCGTCCTCACGACGTCGAGCCTGGATCACCTGAATGAACTGCAACCGGAGAGCCGCTTCGACGCCCGGCGCTTCCGCATGAATGTGATCGTCGACACTCCGGCGGCTGGCTTCGTCGAGAACGACTGGCTCACCCGCACGCTCGCGATCGGCCACGACGTACGGCTCATCGTGGTGATCCCCGATCCTCGCTGTGTGATGCCGAACCTCGCGCAGGAAGATCTTCCGAGGGACCCGCAGATCCTCAAGACCCTCGGCCGGCACAACAGGCTCGACGTCGCCGGCACCGGGCTCTATCCCTGCGCGGGCGTCTACGCCGTTGCGGAATCGACGGGCACGATCCGCAAGGGCGACGAAGTCAAGCTGGTCTGAGCGCCGAAGCCGCCTTGTCCCTGAGCCGAGCGGTGTGCGGCGCCATGTGCACCGCCTGTGTGAGGGTGTCGATGTCGTAGGCGCCCTGGTGGCGCCGTCCGTATTCGCTACGTAGCCACGCATGTCGATCCCAACAAGCCAGCTTAAGCGGCACGTATAAATTCCTCAAAGCGAGTTGCCAACCGCATCGGATCAGGCCGCTCGCTATGGCTCACCGGCTGTGCGATGGACGCCTCATGGAATCCCTGCAACCCGGTGCGCAACATCGGCCCATCTACTTCCCGTAAGAGCCTGTCCGAGATGTGCACCATGCCGCGCGGATCGATACCCAGGAGGTTCCGATCGTATGCGAGGTGATGAATGGCGCACATCGCAATCCCGTTCACGACCGTTGCGAGACCCTCGGGATGAGGGTCCCGGATGATGTGCGCGGCCTCGATCAGCTGAGCTTCCTTCAGTGCACAGATTGCACAGCGACCGCGATACGCAAGCATCACGTCGCGGCGAAAACGGGCTTGGTGATAGCGGCGCATGACCATCGACAGCGCGTAGCGCCGCGCATCCTCCGATGAAACGAGGCCGTCTCCTCGCGTGTCGGCCAACGGTAGACCGACTTCGAGCATCACCATCGCCGAAGTCGGGTCGTCCTGGGTGACGAAGGCCGGCGCAACAATCTGATACTGCCCCGGAGTGATGCCCCAGAAGTAGATCAGGGGGGCCTGCAGCTCGAGTGCCGCGCGGAGCGCCCTGTTGTCCGACTGGTCAGGCGAGCCCGAGCGATAGTGGTAGAGGATCGCTCCACTATCCATGTCGACGACGTCGTCGTAGGGAGCGGCCTTCCCGGGTTTGGGAGGCGCCGTGGTCAAGGTCAGCGCCGCCGGTCCCTGCTGTTCCTTCGCCCGGTGGATGCCCTTCTGGAACGAGCCGAAGGAAACCCGGCGACCTTGATGGATGAAACCGCCCCGAAACTGAATGAGCGGCACGATGTCGTTGAACATGAGGGCCAGCTCACGTGCCCGCGCGATCGCGGAGGTTCGAAGCGCGTGATCGGGATCCGGCGGCACGATGGGCATTCTCGCGCCGGAGGCACCCGACGCTCAAGGCCTGAGTTCGAGAAGTCGCCTCAGAGCATTTTGGCCACGTCCAATCCATATTCAGGCCCAGCAACATCGGGCGCCTCTCCGCCGCTGCTTATGTTACCTCTGGCCGCTTGTCTAAAATAAGGCTCCGTGGCCAAACCGTCGTACTTTCGGCGGCTTCAACTAGGAGAGAAGTGGCGCAGAGCGTTTCGCGAGCCGGCACATTCAGGAGGGAAAGAGGCTACGAGGCCTTTATTCCGGCCCCGCTGCCGCCCGCTCCCCCGCTCGAGATCGATGCCGAGATGGTGGGAATCCTGTCAGCTGCAGACCAGGCGCTCGGCCGCTTGGACGGAGTTATCCAGACGGTCCCGAATCCCGACCTCTTCGTCGCGATGTACGTCCGCCGCGAAGCTGTGCTCTCGTCACAGATCGAAGGGACCCAGAGCACGCTCGACGACCTGCTCGCCGCCGAGCTCGAGCCCGCAACGCCCGGACTCCCGGCCGACGTCGAGGAGGTCGTGAACTACGTGCGGGCGATGCACTACGGACTGGAGCGACTCTCGTCCTTGCCACTTTCGAAGCGCCTGATCCGAGAGATCCACGCCGAACTGCTGCGTACCGGCCGCGGGGCGCACCGCATGCCGGGGGAGTTCCGCCGCGACCAGAACTGGATCGGGCCGGAGGGCGCTCCCATCGAACGGGCGACCTTCGTCCCACCGCCGGTGCCGGACATGCACTTGGCCCTCGATGACTTCGAGCTCTTTCTCCACGAGGAAGGTCAGCTCCCGGTCCTGATCCACGCAGGGCTCGCCCACGCGCAGTTCGAGACCATCCATCCGTTCGTCGACGGCAACGGCCGCGTCGGGCGGTTGCTGATCACGTTTCAGCTCGTGCATCGGGGCGTCCTGCACCGGCCTCTGCTCTATCTGAGCCACTACCTCAAGCGAAACAGGGCGGAGTACTACGACCGACTCACGGCGATCCGGCAACGCGGCGACTGGGAGGGATGGGTTCGATTCTTCCTTCGGGGCGCGGCCGAAACCGCCACCGAGGCGACCGAGACGGCCAGAGCGATCCTCGCATTGCGCGAGGAGCACAGGGAGATGGTTCGGGCCCACACCGGCCTCAACGGCGTACGGCTGCTGGACCTGCTCTACGACCGGCCGCTCGTGAACGTGAATCTCGTGAGGGACCGGCTTGACGTCTCGTTCGCCACGGCGAACAACCTGGTGAGTCAATTCGAGCAGACGGGGCTGCTCCGGGAGATCACCGGTGGGAGGCGGCGGCGTGTGTTCCGCTATGACTCGTACCTCGCGCTGCTGATGGAGGAGGACGCGCCGTGACCGAGCTGACACCCGTGGCCGGCGCCGAATCAGACAAGTTCGACGCCACCGCCCTGGACCGCCTCCGCACCCTCACGGCGGACCCGGCAGCGGAGTTCCGCCCCGATCAACTGGAGGCGATCCGTGACGTAGTGAACGATCGCGCCAGCGTGCTCTGCGTTCAGCGCACCGGATGGGGCAAGTCGGCGGTGTACTTCGTCGCGACGGCGCTCATGCGCGAAGCCGGTGCTGGCCCGACGCTCATCATCAGCCCGCTGCTTGCGCTGATGCGAAACCAGATCGCCGCCGCCGAGCGGCTCGGGCTGCGCGCGCACACGATCAACAGCACGAACCGCGACGAATGGAACGCGGTCGGCGACCTGCTCACCGACGGAACGGTCGACCTGTTGCTGATCAGTCCCGAGCGACTGAACAACCCGCGGTTTCGTGACGACATGCTGCCCCTGTTCGCAAGGTCGGTCGGGCTGCTGGTGATAGACGAGGCGCACTGCATTTCGGACTGGGGACACGACTTCCGTCCCGACTACCGGCGCGTGAAGGACATGCTCGACCTGCTCGGTCCAGACGTTGCTGTGCTGGGGACCACCGCGACCGCCAACGACCGCGTCGTGGGCGACGTCATGGAGCAACTGGCCACCCGCGACGACAAGACGCTGCGCTCCTACCGTGGCCCGCTGACGCGCACGAGCTTGCGCCTCGAGGCGCTTGAGCTACCGCGCCCGGCGGAGCGGCTCGCGTGGCTGGTCGAGCATCTTCCCTCCCTGCCGGGTTCGGGCATCGTCTACACGCTGACCAAGCGGGACGCTGATCAGGTCGCAACGTTCCTCACTGCGAACGGGATCGATGCGCGGCCCTACAGCGGCGACCAGGAGACGGACGTGCGGGTCGCCACCGAGGAGCGCCTGCTGCGCAACGAGATCAAGTGTGTGGTCGCCACAAGCGCACTCGGCATGGGCTATGACAAGGCCGACCTGACTTTCGTGGTGCACTTTCAGGCGCCCGGCTCGGTGGTGTCCTACTACCAGCAGGTGGGCCGCGCCGGACGGGGCGTCGATCACGCTGACGTGATTCTGCTGCGCGGCGGCGAGGACCGCAGCATCCAGGACTTCTTTATCGATCAGGCGTTCCCGGCGCAGGAGCGCGTCCGGGCGGTGCTCGACGACTTGGAGATCGCCAGGGCGAGCGGCCGCACCACCCGCGAGCTGATGAGCGTGGTGAACCTTGGCATGGGACGCATCGAGGCGATGCTCAAAATCCTCGACGTGGAGGGCGCGATCCGGCGTGTCGGCAGCCGCTGGCAGGCGGTGTCGAGCAGCGACTGGAACTACGACGCCGAGCGCTACGCGCAGGTCACCGCGCTGCGCCGCGCCGAGCAGACCGCGATGGCCGCGTACGGCACCGACGGCCGCTGCCTGATGCGCGTGCTGCAGGAGGAGCTCGACGACCCCGACCCGCGGGACTGCGGACGCTGCTCGGTGTGCACGGCGCCGCGCTTCGACCAGCCGCCGGCGACCGAGCTTGTCGAGCATGCACAGCGCCACCTGCGTTCGCGGCCGATCAAGTTGGCGGTGCGGAAGCAGGCGCCGGATGTCGACGGCGTGATGCGGAAGATTCCCGAGGCCTCGCGTCTCGAGCCGGGATGGGCTCTCGCGCACCTGGGCGACGGCGGGTGGTGGCCGGCCATCCAGCGCGGGCTGCGCGCCGGTCGCTTTGACGACGAGGTCGTGGTTGCCCTCGCCGACATCCTGCGCGGCGCGAACCAACGGGTTGCGTGGGTCACGAGCGTGCCATCCGCGCGCCTGGGCGACATCTGCATCCGCTTGGCCGAGCGCCTCGCAGAGGAGCTGGGCGTCCAGCATGTTCCCCTAATCGCTCGCGCCGAGGCCCGCCCTCCCCAGCGAGAGATGGCCAACACCGTGCAGCAGGCCGCCAACGTGCGCGGGGCCTTCGCAATCACCACGCCTCCCCCGCCCGGCACCGGAGTCCTGCTCGACGATCAGCGCATCTCCGGCTGGACGGTCGCGATGGTCGGCGGCCAACTGCGGCGAGCCGGAGCCGAGGCCGTAGTGCCCGTCGTGCTCGCGACGCTAACTTAGCCCAAGTCGAGTTCGCGCTTGGCCTCAAGCCCGATGACCAGGAAGGAGAACGTCATCAAGCCCTCGTTGACCCAGGTAACGACACCTTCTCGCAGCCGAACGGCACCTACAGCTATCCGACCGACGCGGCCTACGCGCACAAGGCCGCCGACTTCGTCGCGCTGCGCGTGCGGAAGTTGTCGACTTAGACCGCGTTCCGGGTCACGCTGAATACGCTCAAGGACCCGTCGCTGGTCGCCTGCTCGATCGCGATCGGCGACACGCCGGGCTTGACGCACCCGTTCCCGGCCGGAGCGAACGTACGCGCACCTGCGGACCTGTTCCTGACGGTGCACCCCGTCCGGCACGGGTCTGGCCGCTGACCTGGTCGGTGCGACGGGCGGCGCCGTGAGCGGGCCCGCGCCGACGGTCGCCCTCGACACCACGCGCCGCCAGATCGAGGTGCGCGTGCCGAAGTCCGCCTGAGATCCGGCCGGCCAGGTCGTCCGCCTCGCAGCCGGCATCGGCCTCCGGGGCAAGGCCAACAACCGCTAAGAAACGTCCCACCCGATTGGTAACCCGTTGCCAAGCCGGCGACCTGTCGCGAGCGCATGGACCTCCGGCTCCGAACCCTGTTCGTCGGGATGAGCCGGGCGCGTGACCGGCTCGTGCTTTTGTCCGGCGGCGCACCATGTGCGCCGGTCGAGCGCGCAAGCTGGACCATGGACGTGCGGACTTACTAGCCCGGCGACGATACCAAGGCGTCCGCGCTGTCGATGTCCATGGCGAGCTCGTCGCAGCCAAGCACCTCGAGCACGACCCGGGCGACCTGAGCGTCGTCCTTGAAGCCGTCGGGATGCTTGAGGTCGTGCGCTTCGTCGTCCAGCTCGAGGTAGTAGCCGATCGCCCCGTTGAGGAGGCGGAGCTCCGACGGCGCGTACCCATCGAGCCGGTCGAGAGCGCGAATGAGCCCATCTGCGACGCTAGTCGCGAGCCGAACATGGAACCGGTGCTGCTGGGCGAGCGCGACGAGCTGGCTGCGGCGCTTCTCGAGGGAGGGCCGGCGCGAGGCCAGATCCGCGCCGCTCACACGTTCACAGAGACGCTTGAAACGAGCAAACATCGAGGGTGTCAGCTCCTCTTCGATCCGGTCGAACAGGGGCTGAGGATCCGGCTCGATCACGACATAGGACGCCGTGATTAGCTCGTGCTGCGCCGTCACATGGTCGCGGGCCTCCAGTTCGGCAAGGCGTGCGCTGCGTTCCCGCTCGATCGATTCGACCATCCGCTCCGCGGATTCGGCGTTCTTCTCCCACACCGGCAGGATTCGCCGATCC
This sequence comes from Solirubrobacterales bacterium, assembly GCA_038203635.1. Lineage (GTDB taxonomy): Bacteria > Actinomycetota > Thermoleophilia > Solirubrobacterales > JBBDJG01 > DASRIA01. Next base: position 31,735 of record JBBRDT010000022.1, on the reverse strand, counting down.
GCGTCCTCAGGCGATGACCTGATCCGCTCGAGGATGAGGCGATTGGCTTCGAGCTTGTCCGCCGCCGCCTGCGTGCGGTAGTCGTAGAAGCGCTCGCGCTTGGTGCGTTCCTCGTCGAGCAGGCGAAGGTTCGTGGCCTCCATGTTGCTTTGGCGCTCGAGCAGACGATCCACTGCTTCTGACTCGGCGAGTGCGGCAGCATCGTCGAAAGCCTCCTCGCGCACGGGAAGCGGCGGAGGCTCACCAAACTCCTCCCGGCGACCCGCCATCGTTCGATCCAAAAGCCAGTGAGCGAGCGCGGGATCGCTTGATCCGTTCGCGCCGACGAAGACCGGCAGGAGCTCGCGCGTGGCAGTCAGCCCTGTGAGCTCAAGCTCGTAGACGAAGAACCATCCGCAGTTCGGCTCGAGCTCATCCGTCATCACGATGCGATGGCTGGTGATTCCCCCGTATTCAGCTCCGCGCACGTGCTCGATCAGCCCGTCCACAATGGGGTGGCCAAATGCGAGGAACTCGACCTCCTCCCGATCAAGTGCGACGGAGAGATCAAACGTGACGCGTCTGTTGCGGTCGATACGCACGATCTCCTCGAAGAGGTGTTCGAATCGGGCGCCAAGACGCAGGTGGAAGACGCCGGGATGCTCCGGGTCGCGCTCGATTCCCACACTCAGCTCGGACAGCGCTCCGAGGACGAAGCTCTTCACATGGTCGGCGCTCACGGTGCGCGGCCGCTGGAGCAGTGCCTCGACCTCCTCCTTCCGGTAGGAGCGTGTGTCCATGATCAGATCGCCGAGTTGCTCCTCCGCCTGGCGAGCTTGGGACACACGGGTCTCGATTCGAGTCTCCAGCGCGTCGAACTCGCGGCGGGCCTCCTCGTCGGCGAGCAAGAAGATTTTGCGCAGGTCGCTCTCGACCTCCCCCAGGATCGGGTCCAGCCCGCCGATCGTTTCCTTGAACACGCCGATCCGCTCCGCGAGGACGTCGACGACACGCTCCTCGATCGTGCCCACGGTGGAGAAGTTGAAGATCTTGACCGGCCGCTTCTGGCCAATGCGGTCGATGCGGCCGATCCGCTGCTCGACCTTCATCGGGTTCCAGGGCAGGTCGTAGTTCACCATGATGTGACAGAACTGGAAGTTGCGGCCCTCGCCGCCGGCTTCTGTGGAGATGAATAGCTGCGGGCCGCCTCCATCCCGGAACCGCGCGACGGCCGCATCTTTCTCTTGCGGCTTGAGCTGCCCGTGGAAGAGGTTGATCGTCCATGGTCCGCCGACGTTGTCGCGGAGGTAGTCCTGGGTGTCTCGGAACTGGGTGAACACGATCACCTTGGCCTCGGGGTCGTCCTCCGCGATCTGGTTCAGCCGGTCGCGCAGCATCACTGCCTTCGAGTCAAGCTCGATCTCCTCGAGCAGCGCGACGAGCCGCTCGAGTTCGCGTACCTCCTCCCAGTCGGCGTCGACGCGCTGGCCCAGAAGGTCGTCTAGTGCTTCGGCCGTCGGCATCTCCTCGAGGCTGGTCTCGTCGAGGATCTCCTCACGGTGATCGGCCTCGGTGATCGCCTCGAGCTTTTCAATTCGACGGATGAGCGAGCGCTTGAGTGCATGCGAACTCGACGCATTGAGCTTCTGGAAGGTCGCCATCAGGAAGCCAAGCGCATTGTTCTTAGTAGCGCGTGAGCGAGCGTAGCCGGTGCGCAGGTAGTCGGTGGTTGCCCAGTACGCCTCGTGCTCACGGTCGGTCAGCTCGACCTCCCAGACTGCCGCGACGCGGGGCATGAACCCACCAACCACTCGCTTGCGGTTGCGCACCATCACGCGGGAAAGGCGGTGCTGGGCTTGCAACTCAGAGACGAGTGCATCCCTCGAGTTCTTTGCCCGCGCCTCGATGTCCGCGCGGTCGTAGCCGAGCCACATCTCGGCGGCGTCGAGCGCCGCCTCACGCTCTTGCTCCGTCGCAGATTCGAAGCTCCTCAGCCGCTCGACCGTCGCGTTCAGACCGCGGAGCTCGCTTCGATGGCGGTCGAAGTCGTCATAGGTCGGAAAAAGCGCGGGATCGAGCAGCTCGATTAGCGAGTAGAGCTCGAATGGATGCAGCTGCATGGGCGTGGCGGTTAGCAGGAGCATCGCTTGAGCTCGCGCGAGATCAGGATCGGAGATCAGGTCTGCGAGTCGATAAGCGTTAGTCGAACTCATCCTGTTGGCGCCCTGGTAAGTGCGGCGCGCGTGGTGGGCCTCGTCGATCACCACCATGTCCCAGCCAGCGCCGGCAATTTCCCTGCGGCGATCCTCATCCCAAGCCGCGTAGGTGGTCGAGGCCAGGACGAGGTTCTCGATCGTCCACGGGTTCTCGGTCGGGTGCTTGTTCCGCAACCAGCGGATGGAGTCGCTGTTGTATAGAGAGAAGCTGAGGTTGAATTTGGTTTTGAGTTCCTGCTGCCATTGGCCAACGAGGCCGGATGGCACGAGAATCAGGATCCGCCCAGCGACCCCGCGCGCTTGCAGCTCGCGGATCAACAGCCCCGCCTCGATCGTCTTACCCAGCCCAACTTCGTCGGCGAGGATGAAGCGATGCGGGTAGCTCTCGGCGACTCGATGGACAACCCCGACCTGGTGAGGCTTGATCTCAACGCGCGAGTTGCCGAGTGTGGACAGCTCATCGTGCTGGTAGGCGAACATCAGCCGCGTTGCCGCAAGGCGCAGGTTCGTCGAGCGAGTGCTATGAAGCTCGCCGGCTCGCAGTCGCTCGGTCGGATCCGTGATCGCCGCCGGCCTCACACCGTCCTCCATGACCGTTGGGGCCTGTCCGCCGGGCAGGCTGACTTGGTAGAGCGCGAGCCCGTTGTGTGCACGCACCGCGCTGATGACGCCAACCAGGCCGGAGGCGACGATCCTCACGTGCTGGCCTTCGGGCAGAACCACGCGCTCGAGCACCTCCGAAGGCCACGCGAAGGTGCGCTCACCGGCGTCGTCGAGGCGGACATCCACACGCCGGCCCCCGTTCTTGACGGCGACGACCGTCCCCAACGTTTCGCCGCCCGGGGGGCACCAGCGGATCAAATTCTTAGGGACGAGTTCTTCTGCCATGTTGACTCAGTGGCGCACGCCGACAAGACCTGACACTTTGCACGCAGGCTATCCGACCTGATATAGAAGCGCAGCTTGAACGCGCCCGCTATTCAACACCTCTCGATTCGCGCTCCGTGGCACGACACTGGCTGGACCGGGCGGCTCTGCGCAGCACCGAGCGAGAATGCGTCGTGCCTCGCGCTGCCTCGCATCCACGAGACGCGCCTCGACACTCTTGAGGACGACCACCGGGGAGAGGACTGGAAGGAGGTCCCGACAGCAGCGCTGCCTCCTTGCGTGCGGGAACGGGTTGGCTTCATGCGCGAGCGCGAGTTCATGGTGAGCGTAAGCCACCCCTATGCGAGTAGTGGCTCGAAGGCGCATGAAGACCTGAAACCACTTGGCTTGCGTTTCCCCGAGTACTCGGCACCGTGCATCCCGTTTCGGTGGATGCGTCGCAAGGAGGCCGAGGAGATCGCGGCGACCGAGGGAATCGACTACCAGCCCGAACTCGAGGAACAGGCGGACGAGTTGATCCCGTTCGAATCGGGGTGGGTACAGCATGGAACGAACCAGCGCGCGATGTTGAACGGGTTCTTCGAGGCGATCCGTCCCCCGGCACTAGCGTTCTTTTACGCCAAGCGGGTGCCGCTTACTGAACAGGAGGGCCGCGTCCTGATCGGGGTCGGACGCGTGCGCCATGTCGGCCAGCCAGAGATCTACACTGGCCGCAACCCGCTGGGCACCGTGGCGTGGGAGTGCATGGTCCAGCACTCCGTCAGGCCGGGCTTCGACGACGGGTTCCTGCTGCCGTACCACGAGGCGCTCGCGGCTGCCGCTGCTGACGAGACGCTCGATCCCGAGCAGTTCGTCGCGTTCGCTCCTGATGACGCGTGGCTCGACTTCTCCTTCACCTCCGAGCGAGTCTCGCACGACGCCGCGATCACGTCACTCGTTGCCTGCGAAGGGGCCCTTCGCGCAGCCGCCAAGCAGCTGCCCGGCTCCCGCACCCGCGAGCTGCAATGGGTGAGCGACCGACTGGGTGAACTTTGGAAGTTGCGCGGTCCGTGCCCCGGCCTCGGTTCGGCGCTAGAGGCATTCGGGGTCGAGAACGGCACCCTCGTGGTCCGCAAGCTCGAGCCGGTCATCCCGGAAAACGGCGATCCGTGGGAGGTCATCGAGCGGGCGATGGAGGATCCCCACGCCGTCGTGCCCGGGCTGCAGCAGGACATCGGTATCAACCTGCGCCGTAAGTGGAAGGTGCTTGATGGCAAGCGCAGAGCGCTGCTCAAGCTGATTTCGCGCTTCGACCTCACGCCGGAGCAGGCCGAGTGCTGGTACCAGCCGGATGTGCGCGCGGCGGCTGGCATCGATCGCTCGGATGCGGACGTGCTCGCTAACCCGTACATGCTGTACGAGGACTACCGCTACGCCGAGGACCCGATCTCCGTTCGCACCATTGACCACGGTGCGTTCCCGGCGCCGGCCGTGCGTGAAGCCCATCCGCTTCCTGAACCAAGCGTGATGGAGGATCCGCTGGACGCGCGACGGGCGCGGGCCATGATGGTCGAGCAGCTGGAGCGCGGCGCCGCGAACGGCGACACTCTCCTGCCCGCTTCACGCGTGCTCGAAGGAGTCCGGGCATTCGAGCTCGATCCGCCCTGCCCGCTGGACCACGATCAGCTTGTCGTCTACGGAGATGGGCTCAAGCCTGCCATCAACGAGTCCGAGCTCGCGGATGGGACAAAGGCGTTCCAGCTCGATCGGCTCCGCGACGTCAAATCCGTAATACAGAGATTCGTCGAACGGCGCCAGAGCGCTCCCAGGCATGAGGACGAGATTGACTGGAGGCCACATGTCGATGCGGTCCTAGGTCCGATCGCGGACAACGACCCGGATGAGGAGATCGCCCGCACGGAGAAGGTGGCCGCGCTCGAGGAGCTGTTCGCAAGCCGGATCTGCGTGTTGATCGGCCCGGCCGGCACTGGCAAGACGACCCTACTTAAGGTGTTTTGCGATGAGCCATCCGTGGATGGCGGGAATGTCCTGCTACTCGCGCCCACCGGGAAGGCACGGGTCCGACTCGGGACAGCCCTCGGTCGCGACGCCAAGACGATCGCCCAGTTCCTCCTTCCGAGCGGACGTTACGTTCCCGCGACGGGCCAATATCGATTGTCCGACGCGACGCCTGAGGACGGGTACCGGACGGTCATCATCGATGAGTCGAGCATGCTCACCGAAGAGCAGCTCGCCGCAGTGATAGACGGCGTGAAGGGAGCCGCGCGCTTCATTCTCGTCGGAGACCCGCGACAGCTGCCGCCGATCGGGGCTGGGAGGCCGTTCGTCGACATCGTCAACCGCGTGCGCCCCGACGGACTCGACGCGACGTTCCCGCGCAGAGCGCCTTGCTGTGGAGAGCTGACCGTGCCGCGGCGGCCGACACGGATAGGGGGCGTGGAGACAAACCAGGCACAGCGTCGCGCTGACCTGATGCTCGCCGAGTGGTTCAGCGGACGCGAGCCAAGCCCTGGAGCCGATGTCATCTGGGACAACCTGCGTGGCAAGGATGTCGATGAGACGCTCACCGTGCTGCGCTGGGACGGACCCGACGACCTGCGGACCACCCTTCTCGAGGTTCTCCAGCGCGAGCTGCCGCTCGAATCCGTCGACGATGTCCTCGGATTCGAGCTCGCGTGCGGCGGCTCGGAGTTCGAGGGACGCGCGTACTTCTGGCGGGCGAAAAACGGCGCGCCGGGCGCCGCAGCAAAGATCGAGGACTGGCAGATCCTGGCACCGGTGCGTAGCCACGCGCACGGCGTCCGTGACATCAACCGATTCCTCCAGCGCCGGTTCCGCGCCGACACGCACGAATGGGCAAAGTCGCGCTACCGCAAAATCCCCAAACCACTCGGGGGCGAGGAGATCCTGTGGGGCGACAAAGTCATCTCGGTGGTGAACGAGAGCTGGCGATCTGTGTTCCCGAAGGAGGGCGCGCTGCGGTATATCGCCAACGGGGACATCGGCGTCGTCGTCGGCCAGTACAAGACGAAAGGCCTCAGAGGCGCGCCGTGGAAGGGCGAGGTGGAGTTCGCGGGTCAGAGCGGCTACGTGTACGACTACAAGTACACACATTTCGGCGAAGAGGGATCGCCCCCGCTCGAGCTGGCGTATGCGCTGACGGTGCACAAGGCGCAGGGCAGTGAATTCGGTCGGACGATCGTCGTCATCCCGAATTCATCTCGGATCCTCTCCCGCGAGTTGCTCTATACGGCTCTGACCCGCCAGCGCCAGCGGATCACGCTGCTTTATCAAGGCGACCCGAGCGAGCTGAAGCGGTTCGCGGATCCGGAGCGCTCCGAGACAGCCCTGAGGCTGACGAACCTTTTTGCTGAGCCGGACCTCGTCGAAACCAAACCGGGGACCTTTCTGGAGCGTGGGCTAATTCACACCACCACCCGCGGAGATGTCGTGAGGTCGAAGTCCGAGGCGCTGATTGCCGAGCTGTTGCACGCGCGCAAGGTCGAGTACGCCTACGAGCGAAAGCTGACCTTCGATGACGGCAGCTTCCGCTATCCCGACTTCACGATCGAGGACGACGACCTCGGCCGCACCATCTACTGGGAGCACCTCGGGATGCTCAACGACTCCGTCTACGCCAAGAGATGGGAAAAGAAGCGCGGGTGGTACTCGGACCACGGCGTCGTCGAACATCCAGCCTCGGGGAACCAGGTGCTCATTTGGACCGAGGACGACGCAGCGGGCGGCATCAACAACCTGGAAATCGCCGGATTGATCGACGAGCTCTTTGGCTGATCATTCGGCGCCGGCCGAGCGCAGACCGCCTGGCGTCCCCCATAGCCGCCGCCGCAGGCCAGAAGCGCGCGCGACGGGACGGGCCACAGCGGCACGGATCGACTCTTCAGTTCCGGCCAAGATCAGCAACTTGCGTGCCCGAGTAGCCGCGGTGTAGAGCAGCTCTCTCGTAAGGATGCGAGACGTTGGGGCCGGCAGCAGCACGGCGGCGGTATCGAACTGCGAGCCCTGGCTTTTGTGGATGGTCATGGCGTAGACGGTGTCGACGGCGCCGAGCCTCGTCGGACTGAACTCGAGGATTTCTCCACGACGGTCGAACGCGGCAGTTACGCGGTCGCTGCTGGACTGGATCACTACGCCCGTGTCGCCGTTGTATAGCCGCAGCTCATAGTCGTTCTCGGTCACGAGCAACGGGCGACCCACGTACCACCGGCCTTCGGGGGCAAATCCGGCGTGCTCGGTTGCGACCCAGCCTTCTATCCGAGATGTCCACGTGGCCACGCCTTGCGGGCCTCGCCGGTGTGCGCAGAGCACTCTGAAGGCACCGAGCGCTTCGATCGCCTCTCTCGCGTTGCCAACTCGGGCCGCGTCTGCAACTGCTTGACCGGCAGCGACGGCTCGGTCGCGAACCGGCTCCAAGGCGTTCTGCGCCATGGGATCGGCGACGTCGACCGGTATCCAGGCCACTTCCTCGGGGCCGTCTGCGAGCACGTCGAGCACCGTGTCGGCGTCGCCGCATCGTATTGCCTGGGCCAGGCGAGCGATGCCACCGCCGAAGCGGTGCACGCGGTCCAGCACGACAATGCCGTCTGCGACCGTCGCGCCGGGTGGCGGATCCTTGGCAGCGACCTCTTGACCGGTTGCCTCAGTGAGGAGGGTCTGGGCTTCCGCGCTGATGAGCAGGTTGTCTGTCGCGGGCCCAACGATGTCGCCGAGGACCGCTCCCGCCTCGATCGAGGCAAGCTGCCCCGGGTCTCCCACGAGGATGAGCCGCGCATCCGGCCGAATCGCTTCCACGAGCTTCGTCATCAGCGAGAGTGACACCATCGACGTCTCGTCGACGATGACCAAATCGTGGGGAAGCCGCTGGCTTCGATTGTGGCGGAAGCGGCTGTGACTGTCCGGACGCCAACCGAGCAGCCGGTGCAGCGTCGAAGCCTCCAGGGCCAGCAACTGGGCACCGATCGCATCGCTCACGGGAAGCTGGGTCGCCTCCTCGTGCACCGCTTCCTCGAGCCGCGCAGCGGCCTTGCCGGTCGGCGCTGCGAGCGCGACGAGCGGCACCGAGCTGCCAGCGGCTTCTGCCTGCTCGGCGAGCAGCGCAACGATCCGAGCGACGGTAGTCGTCTTGCCGGTACCGGGCCCACCGGCGACTACCGCGAGCCGACGCAGAACTGCGGAAGCGACGGCCACGCTCTGGCGGCTGCCGGTCTGGCCGGGGAACAGCCTTCCTAGCCCGTCAGCCAGGACATCGACCCTCAGGTGCTGGGGTTGCCGCTCGCTCAGCGCCTGGAGATCCGCAGCGATCTGGCGCTCCTCTCGCCAGTATCGGTCGAGGTACAGCCAAGTCCCCACCAGCCGAAGAGGACCGCTCGACGCAAGGTCATCCTCGCCCACACCGACCAGCCCGCTCTTTGCCACGTCCTCCGTCCAAGCGCTCGCGGAAGGCCACGGCAGCGTCGACAAGTCGACGGGTTCGTCGACATCCACCGTCGCCGTGTCCCGGATTGTCGCGAGATCGACGTACACGTGCCCGAGTCGAGGAGCGCGAACTGCGAGTGCCGCGGCGAGAGCCATCGTCTCGGAGGCCTCACCGGCGAGCTCGGCCAATCGGAGCGCGACGTGCACATCGGCGGCCGCGAGCACCCCTGCGTCATTGAACTCCCGCAGCAGATGAGACGCACGATCCACGCGACGGACGTCGAAAGGATTCTGTTCGAATACTGACACGGTCATGCTGTTCCGACTGTGTCGAAGACATCGCTCAGCGCCTCGACGAGGGCTTTTGACGGTCGCCACGCAAACACCCCACAGGGCGTCCCGTCGACCGTCGGCGTGTCGGGACCGATCATCCCACGCAGGAAGAGATACACAACACCTGCGAGGTTGCGCTCGGCGTCATAGTCAGGTAGACGCCAGCGCAAGTAACGGTGAAGAGCGACCGTGTACAGGAGCGCTTGAAGCCCATAGTGAGCATGTTGCATCTCTGCGGCGAGCGCCGCCGGGCGGTGGTGCCATGTGGTCAGATCCTCACCCGGCGCGCCGAGCCAGTTCGTCTTGTAATCGAGGATGGTGAAACGCGGAACGTCCCCCGGACCAGACGTCCGGACCACCGTGTCCAGGCTGCCCGTGAGATAACCCCGAACGCTCTGGCGCAGTGCAGGGTCGTCGAGTCGGTCGGCGTAGCCGGACAGCGGATCGCCGGTCGGGATGTGCGCTCGCAGCACATCGCCGATTGCCGCGAGCGTGAGCCGGCCGCTCGGCTCGTCCCCACCCGCCAGGGGCAGCTCAAACCGCATCTCATCGATGCGATCCAGGTCGCGTACGTCGCGCAGGCGTATACCATCCAGCATGGGGCCGAGCGGCGTCTCGATGGCGGCTCGCAGTCCGGCGACCACGGTCCTCGAATTACCGATCTCGACCTGGCGCCGCGCCTGCGCGGCGGCGAGCTGCGCTTTGAGCTCGCTGTCCAGGTCCTCCGCCGCGAAGTCCGTCGCCTCGAGCACGAGGTGCACAAGCGTTCCAACGTGAATACCCACGGGCATCTCCCCAAGGAGGGAAGGCAAGGCCATGTTCCCGTCGTCGACAGTCTCCACCGTGGCCGGGCCCGGGGTCACGGACGAGGGTTCGTCGGTGAGGACAGCCTCTTCGGGCTCGCTCCCGACACGAGGCTCGTAGGTCCCAGCCGTGATATCACTGTACGAAGTCCGCCTCCAACCCAAGTCGAGAGTGCGGTCGAACGTCGCAGCCGTGAGTTCCGCAGGCTCTGACGTCAGGTCCGCCCAGGCGGTGGGCAACCCAAGGCTGGACCGCTCGACGGCGATGCCACCCGGTGTGTTGGCGGCGAGCGCCTCGAAGCGCTCGACGGCGGCTGCGTCATCCGGTGGCGATGAGCCTTCCGGCGCCACATTGCCTTCGGCGTCGCGCGCGAACAGGAGTCGGCCGAGCGGCGAATTCCGGCTGTCCCAGGAGCCTGCCCACCACACAACGGTCTGGTGCCTGGCGCGCGTAAGCGCGACGTAGGCGAGGCGAAGATCCTCGCCACGCTGTTCGACGACGCTCTGCTGCCGGTGGCGCGCGAAGTCGATGCCCTCGAGGCTCACGTCGATGGTCCGGGCGTCACCCGCGTCGGGGTCGTGGAAGAAGACCGGCTGTGACTCGGCCGGGATATAGCCCGGCTCCCACAGAAAGGGCAAATAGACGACCGGAAACTCCAGGCCCTTGCTGCGGTGGATCGTCAGAACCTGGACTGCCTCGGCGTCGGACTCGAGCCGGCGGCTCCGCTCCTCGTCGTCCGTGTCCTGTTCGGCCTCCGCGATGCGCCGCCGCAGCCACGCGGTCAGCGCGGTCGTCCCCATCTGCTCAGTTGCGGCGGCCGTGTGCAGCAACTGGCCGACATGGCGCAGGTCGGTGAACTGGCGCTCGCCGTCGGCGGTGGTCAGGATGCGCTCGGGTAGGCGCTCGACCAGCGTGATTGTCTCCGTCAGCGAGGCGACACCTTTCACTCGAAGCACCCTTGCCCAGTCGTGCAAACGCCGATGGACGGCCTCCCAGGCGTCGTCGTCCGCGTTCGCCACCTGATCGGCGGGCCAGCCGAAGAAGCACGTGAGCGCTGCCGAGTGCGCGCGAGTCGGCGAAGTCGGACGCTCGATCGCCTCGAGGAGTCGCAGCCATTCACGGGCGGGTGTAGTGCCGAAGACGCTGCCCGCCCCGTTGATGACCGCCGGGACTTTGGCATCATCGAGCGCCTCGCGGACCAGCGCGGCGTTGCGATTCGTGCGCACCAGGACCGCGATGTGTCCCGGCCGAACGCTCTCGCGCCTCAGAGCCTGGCCGTCGTCGGACCGGTGCTCGATCTCAGCGCCAGAGGACAGCAACGCCACTACGTCAGCAGCGAGATCCTTGGTGATGTGCTCGCGAGCGGAGGCCACATTGAGATACCCCTTCGGAGTGAGCGCGACCGATGGCGTATCGCGGTGCACGATCCGAATGCGCAGCGGCGCCGAATGTGTGAGATTGGACAACCGTGGTTCCTGGTTGGCCGGGGCAGCGCGAACGCGACGGTAGACAATCCCCTCGTGCCCTAACTTCACGCCGCCGAGCATCGCGTCGTACGCGTCGATGAGTCCTTGATCGCTGCGCCAGTTGATGTCCAACGTGGCACGCACAGCCGCGGTCTGCGCGGCCTCGAGGTACGCGTAAACGTCGGCACCGCGGAAGGCATAGATCGCCTGCTTCGGGTCGCCGATTAGGACAAGCGTCGCGTCGCCCTCGCCGAAGGCCCGCCGCATGATGTCCCACTGGACAGGGTCAGTGTCCTGAAACTCGTCGACGAGGACGACCGCATAGCGAGCGCGCAGCCGTGCGGCGGTGGCCGCGCCGCCCTCCCCGACCAGTGCCTCGTCGAGACGATTCAGCAGGTCGTCGTAGGTCATCACGGACATGCGGCGTTTGCGGCGCTCGAGTTCGTCGCGGATAGCGAGCGCAAGTCGGCGGCGCATCGCCGGAACGGCGGCCTCGGTTATTACGATCGGTGCGGCCGGGTTCTGCACGGCCACCCGGCCTATCTCCGCGGCCTCCGCCCGCCAGAACGGAGGGGTGTCCCCATGGTGGAAGCGGCGCACGTAGAGATCGTCGACGACTTCCTCGACGAGGTCGTCGATGGTCTCGACGAACGCGACGTCGCGCTCGAGGTCCCCGGCAATTCCGAGACCCCCAAGCACCTCCTGGCAGAACCCATGGGTGGTGGCGATCGTGGCGGAATCGAAATCGGCCAGCGCGCGACGGAGTCGATCGCGTCGGAGCTGTACTTCTGCGACGGGACCCGCGGCGAGCAGCCCCACTACCTCGTCGCGCCCGCTCGGTTCCAGGCCCGCCACCGCCTGCTCTAGACCCTGCTCAACGCTGACGAGTCGCTCTCGAACGCGCTCCCGGAGCTCCCCTGTCGCCATGCGGGTAAATGTCACAAGCAACAGCCGATCGAGGGGCGTGCCTTCGGCGACGTACCGGGCGGCCAGCGCGGCGATTGTGTATGTCTTACCCGTCCCTGCGCTTGCCTCGAGCACGGTGACGCCGGTGGGCAGTGGCCCGCAGACATCGAAAGCGGCAGCGTCTTCGCTCATCGGACGCTGATCTCCTCGGACGCAACCACCCCGTCCCACATCCGTCGCGCGTAACGGCCGAGGCGGGTGGTCTCGGTGACCTCCCAGCCCGGGCCTTCCTCATCGGCCCGCGGTGGCTCCGACAACACCTCGTCGAACGACCGAACGCCGCCCAGGACGAGTTGGTGCTCAAGGTCCTTGTCCTCCTTGTCGTAGGTCCACTCCGATGTCCACGCCTTCCGACCGGCTGCCACGGAGTCCCTGCCGGCCGCGGCAGCCGCCGCGTAGGCGGCCGATGTCGAGCAGTAGACCGGGAGCGGCTCGCGCATGCCGCGGTCGTAGAGGTCCACGACGGTCGCGAGGTGTCCCAGGGCCCAGTCGCGCCGGCCGGCCGCGTCGTCGACCAGCGGGCGAATCTGCATGATCGCGACGCGCGAGCCTTTGCCACGTCCCAGCGTCGCAGCGGTGTATTGGGCCTCCGGATCCGCCGCAGTCAGGGCGAGCAGGCGCACCCACGCCGCAAGGCGATGCTTGGCGCCAACCCGGGAGTACGTCACCGTGCGCAGTACGTTCCCGCTGACACCTGGAATCGTGCCGCTGAGCGAACGACCATCCCCGAGCGCGAGGCGAACGTCGACTGAACCGGGTGGCGAACCATCGGGAACCAACGCCTTCGCCTCCGCGAGGATGCCCTCGACGATCGGGAACACCTCGTCGACCACCGGTTGGCCGAGCACCCCGGGAGGGAGCGTGCCACGCGCGATCTCGGCGATGATCGCAGTCCGCCCGTCGACGCCGGCGACCCGAGCCTCGAGCAGGCGTTGGCCGACGCCCCACTTCCCGAGACCGTCAAGTTCGACACTGAGGTCATCGTCCACCTCGTCTGAGAAGTCCCCCACGCTGATCCTGAGTCGCTGCCTAAGGAACGCCCTAACGGGGTGCTGCACGAAACGCACGAGGTCCTCGCTTTCGACAATGCCTGTGTCGACAGGCGGCAGCGGGCTGGAGAGGAAGGGCCCAGGCTGGGCACGCGGCTGCGTCAGCGTCTGTGCGCCCGCGAGCGTGACCGGGTCGAAACTCCAACTGCGGTCGCGCACGAGGGCGCCTCGAGCAAAGTTCCGAGGGTCGAACGGCTGCAGCGGGTGTCGCACGACAACCCGCTCTCTTGCGTGACCGTCGTCGTGGCGGACGGTAGCGTCCACGATGTCCAGCAACTCGCCGACCGGCACGGCCGGAGGTCGGAGGGTGTTGGTGCGCTCGTCGTTGCCCGTGTACGTGACGATCAGCCGGTCTGTCGCTGCGAGCAGCGCATCGAGCAGCATCTGGCGATCCTCGGTCCGCGGGTCGCGGTCCCCGACGTGGGGGTCGTCGAGCATGAGATCGTCCCCGTCGCGCGGTGCCTTGCGGGGGAATACCCCGTCGTCGAGCCCCAGCAGGCAGACGACCCGATGGGGGACCGAGCGCATCGGCACGAGTGTGCAGATCGTCAGGTGGCCGGTGCGAAAGTTCGCTCGGGTCGGTCGGCCCTGAAGACGCTCGGCCAGCAAGGAACGCACCTCGGGCAGTGCGATGCTCGTCGGGTTCACTGTGCCGTCGACCGTCGCATCCGTGACGACGTCGTCGAGCAGACGCTGGAGTTCGGAACGTTGCCAGGCTTCGCGCTGCGTGGTCGCTGTCAGCGCGTCCGCGGCGACGGCGATCGTCGTAGTCCAGGAATCAACCGTCTGCGGCGTGCTCAGCGCGTCCAACGAAGTCTGCAGGCGGTCGACGAACTCCGCGAAGCGTCCGACCAGGTCGATCGCTCCGCTGTCGACGTCATCCAGCGGCAGGACACCGGCAAACAGTCGATGATCGTCCTCGGTCATCGCCACGCCAGTCAGGAGCCGATCGAGGCCTGCCCGCCACGTGCCGGCGCTGAGGGCCTGGAGCTTGAATGGTGCGCGGTGCGCAGCGTCGAGGCCCCAGCGAATCCCGCTGTCGGCGACCCAGTCCTGCATGCGCGTCAGGTCATCGTCGTCGAGCCTGAACCGCCGTCGCACCGGCTCTCGGTCGGCCAGATCGAGTACCTGTGATGCCGTCAGCCGTTGCCCGGCGAGCTCGATCAGCTGCGCGACGACGCCGAGCACGGGGTTCGTCTGGCGCAGCGATCGGTCGGCCAGCCTGACCCGCAGATCGGGTGGGCGGACGTCGGCGGGCAGAGCATCGAACTCATCCTCCCCGGATACCTCCCCCGCGCCGAAGGTCGCGTGAATGAGCGGCGCGAACGTCTCAATGTCAGGGCACATCACGATGACATCGCGCGGTTCGAGGGTGGGGTCCGCCTCGAGCGAGTGCAGGATCGCGTCACGCACCACCTCCACCTGGCGCGCACGGCCGTGGCAGGCGTGGACCTGCACGCTGTGGTCGTCCGGGTCGAGAGTCGGGCGACTGTCCTCACGGCCCGGGAGGGGGGCTCCCGCCGGCGAGCGGTCGGCGCGCACGTCGGCCTGAATGCGCGCCAGCAGGGTGCCGGCGCAGTGCTCGACAGCGTGGTGATGATCTACGTACTCGTTGGCACCGACGAGGACGAACTGCATCTCGCGCGCGTCCTGCCCCCACGAGGCCAGCAGGCGGTTCGCTGCGAGGGCCGCGGTGACGTCGTGGCTACGCCGCACAATTACCGGTTGCTCCTCCGTAGTCCGGGCGACGGAATCCCACAGCGCCGGGGACGGGTGGAGCAGAAAGAGGTGCACGTCGCGGCCCACGGCCAGCGCGCGCAGCACGTCGAGATGGCCGGCGGGGAGACGTGTCAGGCCGAACAGAGAGATGCGCTGCGGCAACTCGACGAGCGCGGGTTCGTCGCGAAGTCGGGCGCACGCGCCCTCGAGCCGCTCGGCAGGCCCCGGTTGCACGATTCGCGCCCGCAGACGCCGCCAAAGCTCAGCCTGCCAGACGGCGTCAGCGGGAAGGCTGCGCTCGGCACCGTCGGTGTCTCGCCCGTTCGCCCAGGCGCGCAGCATGTCGGGACGGTGAAGTGCGTAGCGGTCAAACAGCTCGGAAAGGTGCCGCACACTGCTGAGCCGGCGTGCGCGCCGCACCGGGTCCGGCACCTCGTCGGTGCCACCCAAATGGACCGACAGACTATGCAGCCACGGCTCCGTGATGCAATCGTCTACGACCTCGAGCAACGGCCACACGGCCCGCTCCGGTAGCCACGGATCCTCGTCGGGTTCGATCCCGGACGCGGCCGCGACCGCAACCCCGGCCAACCTGCGCGGCGACGGGAAATCGACGTTTGCGCACACGCCGTCGAAACGTCCCGGCCTCGCTCCGAGACGCGTTGACATCCGCTGCGTTAGCCAGCGCTCCATCCCGCGGGTTGGAACCGCGATGACTTCCGCCGCAAAAGGGTCCGGCAGGGGTTCGACCAGTATTCCGCGGAGTGCGTCGACGAGACCGTCAGCCCGTTCAGCTCGGTGGATGTTAAGCACGGTTCAAGGTCTTGGGCAGGCGCTGCACCCTCGTCTAGCGCAACGAGCAACTAGGCACAATGACTGGGCTCCCCATCCACTTTCGGCTTGTGACAACTCCCTCCCCGAACCGGGAGCAACCTTTGCACACACCGGTCTTGACTAGTAGCGGGAGGGTCGGCAATTTCATCCCAAATTGGGTCGAGTCCACGCCCCTCTATCTGACGCCCCTCTCGCTCCCGACCCCCGGTTATCCTTACTTCACTAGGCTAGTAAGGAGGATTTAAATGGATGTCTCGGCCAAACTCACATCGAAGGGCCAGGTGACCGTTCCCAAGGCGGTGCGCGAGGAGCTCGGGCTTAGAACGGGCGACAACGTCGTCTTCCGCGTCGAGTCAAAACGAGCCGTGCTGGCCAGGACGCCCGACTTCCTGGAGCTTGGGGGCACGGTCTCGGTGCCTGCGGCAAAGCGCGGGACCGCGTGGGATGAGGTACGCCGGCGCACCCGTGCGGCCCGCGCCCGGAGCCGCTCCTGAGCGCGTTCGTAGACACGAACATTCTCATCCGCCACCTCACGGGTGATCCGCCTAGGATGGCGCGGCGGGCAACCCGCTTCTTGGCCGGGGCCGACGAACTGCTGCTCGCCGACCTCATCGTGGCCGAGTGCGTCTATGTACTCGAGTCCTTCTACGAGGTCGAGCGAGAGCGCGCAGCGGAGTTGATGCGCGCCGCGATCGCCATGCCTGCCATGCGGGTCGTGGATGGTGATCTTCTCCTGCGCTCCCTGGAGCTCTACGAGCGCGAGCACCTCGACTTCGCAGACGCCTACCTCGTCGCGTGCGCCGAGACCACAGGGGTCGGTGCCGTCGCGTCCGTAGGCTAAGCGTCCTTCAGGTAGTCGATGCCGTGCAGCTTGCCGATCTGTCGCAGCGTCCTGCGCCAGCGCTCCTCGCGCGTGCCCTTCAGACCCGGCTTCGGCGGCCCTCCCCAGCCTTCGTCCAACTCGAACCTCATCTCGGTCACCAGGCGGTCGAACGCGCGCAGCTTCTCATCGGTCGGGTGCTTCAGGTCGATGTAGCGTCGGCGCGTGAGCTCGGTGACCACCTCGTGGGCCGGGCGTCCTCGCTCCCGCTCGCCGATCTCATGCCGGCAGGCGTCACACACCGGGTTGTAACCGAGCCTGCTCTCGTCGCCGAGATTGAAGCGGGTGCCGCAGACCTCGCAGTAGCGATGCCGGCTGCCCAAGGCGCTCTTCACCTCCGCGGCACTGTGGCCGTGCTCGCCGACGAACTCATACGGATATCCCAAGTGCCGTATGCGCGCGCCGGCCAGCGAGAAATACGTGCCGACCTCGCCACACACCTGGCACACCTCGGCTCCGTAAATACCGCCATGCGTGCCGAGGATGTGACGAATAATGCGCTCGCGGCACGTCGGCGTGCCGCGGCGCGGGTCTTCCTTGCTCACTGAGATCACCTCCATCGATCCCGGCGTTAGCACCGTGCCGCTTGGCGGCCGGTTGCTGCGGTGTCATCGGGCCGGATCCCTCAACCGCTCTTGATGGGCTGGGCTTGCGTGGTAGAGGTCGAAACGCGGGCTGCCGTCCTGACATGACGAACCCCCGCCGCTAACGTGTCGGCGATGAGCGAGCCGCCGCCGTCCGAGGATCTCTACGACGAGCCAGGCGACGAGGAGGTCGATCAGTGGCTGGCGGAGTTCGAGGCCGCGGATCGTCATGCCGCCGGGGTCTTGCGAGAGGCCCTCGGACCGCAGCGCGGCGCTCCCGCGCCGAGCGCGGAGCTGGCCGCTGCCGCGGGTGGGGTGCGCGCCGGTCTCGGGTCGCGCCACCCCCCGTTCGACTGGATCGCGAATGCGGCGGGGTTTGAGGGTGCTCCACCGACGGACGATCAGGAGCTACTCCTGTCGTGCACCGCAGGGACGATCTCGCCACGCGAGGACACCGGGCTCGATCCCGAGGAGGAGTCCATGCTGATGTCGCTCCAGCACGAGGAATTCGTGGAAACGACCTTTGCACTGGTCACGCCGGCCTGGAATGCGCTTGGTCTGATCGACCGCGAGGAGCGGCTGACGCCGCTCGGCGCCTGGGCGCTTCCGCGCGCCCTTGCACGCGCGTGGGGTGCCGACTTCGACGCCCAGGGCTGAGGTAACTTCTTCCTCCGATGAACGTGAGGCGCAACGATCCTTGTCCCTGTGGCAGCGGCACGAAGTACAAGCGCTGCTGCCTTGAACGCGAAACGCAACTTGTGCGGCTGGTCGGCAAGCTCGAGGGACTGGTCGGCGAGCTCGGCGCGCTCGCTGCGGACCGCTGGCCCGAGCGCTACGAAGTGGACTTCCACGAGTTCTACGGCGGCGACCGGTTCGGAACTGCAGGGCCCAGCAAGGAGGAGCGGCTGGAGGCAGAGCTGTGGATCGTCTGCGACCGGGACCTCGGCGCCGGCGAGAGCCCGCTCGCCTCCGAGCAACGCCACCCTGGCGAACCCGCGGCTGACCTCGAGATGCTGTCTGCGTCACGGATCCGCGCATGGCACATCGAGGAGCTGCTGAGCGGGGGATCGATCGCCGCTCGCTGCCCGCTCACCGCCGAGACGGCCATCCTCGAGACGGTGCGCACTCCGGCCGGCGAGCCTGCGCCTGGTCGGATGCTCGTGGCTCGCTCGGTTTCGCTCGGCGAGGGCCGGTTCGCCCTGCTCGGCCGGTGCCCCGTCGTCGAGCCGGCCGTCCAGGACGAGTTCGACGACCTGCTTGCTCAGCTCACGGCGGAAAGTCGCGATGAGGGCGGCCGCCTGTTGAGCGCCGCGTGGCGTTGGCCCGAGGAGCGCCGTTATACCTTTGAGGGAACAGTCGCCAGGCACACGACCGCTTCCTGGGATCTCCGCGATCTCGACGCCGGAATCGAGACCCTGAGCCGCGAGGCGGCCTTCGAGCTGACGGATCGCGACGAGCGCGATGAGCCCGATGTCGAGTCCTGGCACTGGGTAGCTTCGGTCGGCGAGCGGGCAGCCGAGCCGCGGGCCGAGCCGGGAGTCCGCTGGTCGTTGTGCGAGGACGACGCTGCCGAGCCGCGCTACGTCGCGCTGGTCGAGATCGATCCTTTCGACGGTCGGTTGTGGCTCCACGCCCCGTCGGCTGAGCGGCTCGAGCGAGTTGAGGGCGAGGTGCGGCGGATTCTCGGAGATCTGATCGGAGAGCCGTTCTGGCACGACAGCGATCGGCCGGACTCGAGCTTCCGCTGGCAGCGCGAGCGCTGGGAGCGGACCCTCCCCCAGGTCGTCGCGGCCTGAAGTAGGCGCTAGGTAGCAGATCTGCTACCGTCGTTCCGTGGCCACGATCCCGCAAAAGGAGTTGCGCAACAACGTCGGTGAGGTCCTCCGCCGCGCCGAGGCGGGCGAGGAGTTCACGATCACCGTTGCCGGTAGGCCGGTGGCGCAGCTGAGCCGAGCAGCCAAGCGACGCTGGGTGAGCGGTCCGGCCCTGAAGGGCGTCTTCGAAACTCCTGCGCCGCAGAGCCTTGCCGAAGACCTCGAGCGGCTCCCCGGTGCACTCACCGACCCATTCGCTTGAGCCGCGTTCTGCTCGATACCTCCGTCCTCATCGGGTCGAGGGATCCAGGCGAGCGGGAGGGAGCGATCAGTGCTGCGTCGCTTGCCGAGCTGCACTTCGGAGTACTCCTCGCGGGGGATGCAGACGAGCGCGCACGCCGCGCGCAACGGCTCGGAGTGATCGAGGCGACATTCGACCCGCTCCCGGTCGACGCTGCGGTCGCGCGTGAATGGGGCCGCCTGGCTGCCGCCGTCGCCGAGCGGGGCGCGCGGCCGCGGCGTCGGGCGATCGACCTCGCGATCGCAGCCACCGCCAACGTCCATGGCGTTCCGCTTCTAACCGCCGACACCGCGGACCTCGAGATCATCGGCGATCTCGTCGAGATTCAGAAGCTGGATTGATGCCGGGAGCGCGTCGCTGCGCGCTCGGACCGGAACGCGGCCGCCTCGCTCATCAGGTCATCAAGAAACGGGTTCGTCGGATCGACCCGCTTCAACATCCGCACGTCGCGGTGAAGGTGCGAAAGCTTCTCGTCGAGCGACGCGTTGAAGTGCCGGGCCACAGCCTCGCCCTGGATCGCGTACGCCGCACGCAGCGACCGCAGGTTCGCGAGCTTGTCCGCGGCGTAGACCGCGGTGGCCCTGCGACCCGCACCCGCGACGCGCACGCGGTGCTCGAGCTTGCGCCGGTCGTAGTCCCGTACGTCCTTGCGCTCCGTCAGGGCCTCGACCACCGTGGCGATCGGCGCGCCGACCGCGTCCGCGATCTCTCCCGCTGTGAGGTCGCCGTCCTCGATCACGTCGTGCAACATGCCGGCCGCAACGGCGTACGGATCGCAGACCCGTTCGAACAGCATGTGTGCGACCGCGATCGGGTGGCTGACGTATGGGCTCCCGTCGCCCTTGCGTACCTGGCCGTCATGCGCGTCATACGCCAGCGACAGCGCGGTCGCCACCGGCTCCCCGAGCGCCTCGGGCGGCAGCGGCCACGTGTACCCGCACGAAAGGCAGGCCCACTCTTGGGGACCGACGATGCAGCCACCGATCGCCATCTTGCCGGGGTCCTCCGCTTCGGCCAGCTCTGTCCCGGACATTCCATAAACAATGGGCGCGACGGCGCTCCCCTCACAGCGGGAGCAGCGTGCGGGTCGCACCGATGGGTCGGACAAAGCCATCGGTTTCTCAGTCGACGGCCGGCACCCCGATCTGACAGCCCAAGCGCCATTTGACACATAAGACACAATGCTTCCCGCGTCTTGTGGGGATTTGTGCGCCCCATGCGGAGATTCGCGCCCACCTGTCCAATGCGACGCAGCGACAGCGACCTACTACGAGTGCCGGAGAGTCAGTTCGGCTCGCTCACGCGAGACGAGCTCCTCCGGATCGTGGTCCTATGTCGAACAAGCGATGATCCGAGCAAGAAGCGCCGCACCGCAGAGGCCTGGGCGATGCTGGTCGCCTTCGACCGCGACCGGATCAGGATCCTCGTCTCCACCTTCCGCTTCGCAGGGCAGGGAAACGTGAGGGTCGCGCGTGACAAGGTCGAGGACGTCGTGCAGGACTGCTACCTGCGGATGCTGGGAATGCTCGCCGGCTTCAAGGGCGCGGTGTTGCCGCAGTACGAGGCGGCCATGGCGACGTGTGTCGACTTCGAGTGTCGCGATCACTGCCGGCGTGAGATGCGACTTGACCAGCACAGCGGCGGCAGTCTGGAGGAGAAGGTCGAGACCGACGGCGGCGGCGAGCGCGGCAAGTTCGACGCCGTGGTTGGCAAGCAGGAACGCGAGCGCATGCAGGCGGAAGCACGGCTGGCGGAGGCGATGGAGCAATGGGTCAAGCGACGGGAAGAGGTGCTGGCGGCGATCGGGAAGATCAAGAGCGACAACCAGCGGAACGTGTTGCTCATGACCTTCGAGGGAAGGTCGGTCGCCGAGATCATGGATAAGCTCGGCTTGAGCAGGGACAACGTGTACCAGCTGCGGCGACGGGGTTTGAAGTTCGTACAGGACGAGCTGAGCGGTAATGACGAGCCTTGACGAGATCCTGAGCGACTTCATCGACGCATGGATCGCCGGCGAGCGGCCCGATCTCGACGACCATCTCGAGCGGGTCCCGGAGGCGGAGCGCGAGGAGCTGGCCGGCCTGATCCGCGCGTTCATGGTCGATGCGCCGGTACCGGCCTATTCCACCGAGACACTGCGGGAGATCCAGAGCGAGCCCGCGGTACAGCGCACGATCGAACTGATCGAGGCACGGTCCGGCTTGTGGGCTGAGCTCCTGCCCCGACTCCGCACCCGCGTGCGGTTAACTCGCGAAGAGGTCGTCTCGCGGCTCGCGAACGCACTTGGGCAAGGCCCAAAGGAGGCGAGGGTGCACGCGTATTACCACCGCATGGAGAGCGGAACAATCGAACCGGCCGGGGTGTCGCGGCGCGTCCTCGATGCGCTCGCCGGGATCTTCGGCGTGACGACCGGCGACCTCGAGGCGGCCGGCGATTTCGGATCCGCACCGGAGCCCGACGCAGGCGCAGTGTTCGCGCGACCGCTCGAACCGGGGGTGACCTACGACGTGCGTTCGGAGCGGCTCGAGCACCGCTCCCTCGACAAGACACCCGCGGAGTGGGACGAGGTCGATCGCCTGTTCCTCGGCGGGCGGTAACTGCGATGAACGACGACGTGCTGGAGCGCGCACTGCGCGCCGAGGCGGCTGCCGAGGCGGAGCTCGAGCGCATCCCCGATTGGCTGTGGGACGGACGCTCCCTGCCGGTTCCCATCAGCACGCTTGCCGACAGCCAGTACGGACTGCTGGTCAGGGAGCATTCCGACCTCGCGGGGATGGCGTCGCTCGGCGACGACCACATCAGCGGACTGCTGTTTCCAGGACGGCGCGAGATCTGGGTGGACGCGGAGGAGGCAGCCCGCGCGCCGGCGCGCCGGCGCTTCACGATCGGCCACGAGCTCGGTCATTGGGTACTGCACTCGTTCCTCGACGAGCCCGAGGAGGAGATCGTGCACTGCCGCAGCGAGGTGGTGCGCGATGAGGCGGCGGTTGAGGGACCTCCCGCCCACCACCACCTACCGGACCTGCTCGCCTATCCGCCGCGCGAACTGGACGCGAATCAGTTTGCTGCGGCGGTGCTGATGCCGCGAGGGCTCGTCGAGGCCGAGCATGAGCGTCTCAGTGATGTTAGGTCGCTGGCAAAGGCGTTTGGAGTGTCCGCGGTGGCCATGGAGCGGCGGCTGTGGTTCCTCGAACGCGCTGGCGCGTAGACGGGATGCCTCATCACCTTATGTTCATGGATGAACTGCGACACGCCGATTACGACGAGCCGCTCGACCTGCGATCAGGGCGTTACAATAACAAGGATGTTATAGTTGCCCGGGCATGGCGTCACGTACCATCCGCAGGAGCTCGTGGCGCGCCATGTACCGGAGGGTCGCAGTCAATAGGTTCGTAATCGCGGCGATCGGGCCCGAAGCGAAGCACGACTCACGGGGATTCGACAGAACGATCGCGGCCGCCGAGGCGCGTCTCGAGGAGATCGGCGCGGGAGGACAGGGGCAGACATGACGAGGTTGTCCGACCTGAGGAACGACAAGCAGGTCCTGCGCGACCAGCTGAAGGATCCTGAGCTGCACGCCGGGTGGGAGCGCACCGCATTGGCGCGAGCGATCGCACTCAAGGTCACCTCCTACAGAGCCGAGCATGACCTCTCGCAGACCGCGCTCGCCCAGCGTCTGGGCATGAGGCAGCCCGCCGTAGCACGGCTCGAGGCCGGCGAACACAATCCGACGATCGAAACACTCGTGCGGCTCTCGCGGGTGATGGACGTCGAGATCGTCGTCGACATCTCGCCGGCGCGACGCAAGAAACGCCTAGTGACCAAGCGTGCCGAGACCAAGGATCTCGTCGGGCAAGTGAGGGTGGGTACGACCAGCATCCTGGTCGCGTCGTCCTAGCGCGCGAAGACCCGCCCGGTCTACGCCTCCTCTCAGGAGGCGTTTGGGCTTCGCGCATGCCCCGCTACGCTGGCTTTGAAGATGTGGCCTCTCAGGTAGCTACCTTGGAGACAGAAATGGCAGAGATCGGGATCAAGGAACTCAAGAACACGGCCTCCAAGGTCATCGAGGACGTGGAGGCCGGCGAGCGGGTGGTGATCACAAAGCGAGGCCGCCCCGCCGCGGTGATCATGTCGATCGGGGATGCCGAGGACTTCGTGCTCGCGCACGCGGAGGAGTTCATCCGAATGCGGCTGGCAACCCGTCGCGAGCATGAGCGAGGAAGGTCCACTCCACTCGGCGACCTTTGAGCTACGAGGTCCGACTCTCTTCCGCTGCGACTTCAGGATCATGTTCGACGTGCTCGATACCGAGCGGGTCGTACTCGTGCTGGGAATAGTTCACCGCAGTGACTAGGAGCGCCGGCTTCGCAGACGTTGAAGGCTTGGCGAGCTCCGGGCGGGCTGTAACAGCCTGCCGCTCCACGAGCTGACGCAGCAAGCGGAGCTCCCGAAGGAGCTCCGCCGACTGCTGACCAACCGACCGATTCACCGACGCTCTTGGCGCCGGCGCTGCGACGGCCTGCGGACGCGGCTGGATGCGCTTGGGCCGCTGCCCGGCTCGCTGCCGTCATCCGGGAAGGCCGTGAGCTGCACGAGCCCGCCGTCCGTGGCGAGGGCCGCGCCGGCGACTCCGTCCGCCGCGAAGCGCAGGTCCTCGCCCAGTCCGAGTGACCGACCGCGCGTCGCCTCCGTCCCGAGCACCAGCGAGACGAACCCGCTGCCCTCCGCCAGCGACGGCGCAACGGCATCCTCCTCGGCCTCGATCGCGTCAAGCGCGTAGCCCTGCACGAGCGGACCGAAGAGGTCCGCGAACACGTCCGCGCGCCCGACGAAGTCGAGCACCGCAAACCGCCCGCCGATCGCGACCAACGTCCCGCACTGACCGTCTCGGAGGCGCATGGCACCGCTCAACTCTGCGAGCCGGCCACGCCGCGCCTCATAGATGTCGTGCATCGCGCCGGTGGGCGAGTGCACTCCCAGGCGGCTGCTCTTGCGGGCGACGTCGTCCCAAACAGCGGACTGGACGGCGCGGGCCTCCCTGCCGGCCGCAACCTGTTCGCGGGCCTGGCGGTTCTTCTGGCGGCGCAGCTCCGGGTAGGCGTGCTGCGGCGCCGAGGCGAAGTCCTCGCCGTGGCGCGAGCCGTCCCAGCGCCCCGCCTCAACGCAACTGACGGGCACCCGCAGCTGCTTATTCGCGGGAACCAGCACCGTCACATCGAAGGTGCGGTTCTGCTGGGCGCCGAGCACCTCCTCCCCTTCGTATAGAAGGACAGGTGTCTCGGTCCCGTTCTTTACGACGATGTCGCGGACGGAAGCTCCGCGCTCGTCCTCCCCGACGCGAACGCCGAGCCCGCGGGCCTTGGCAAGCGACAGGTACTGGTCGCTCGGTGCCGGCCCGAACAGGGGGAAGACGGCGAGCGGGCCCGCCACGTCTGGGTCCTCGACGCGGATGGCCTCGCTCAGATGATCTCTGATGGTGGTGATGGAAGTCATGGGACTTCGGTCGAACCCGGCGGTCCGGATCTGACAACCCGCCTCTTTGTCAGAAACCGGAGCCACCATTCGACCTTCTCCGTATGGAGAAGAGAAACCGCACCAGCAAGCCGAACGCGCGCCCGCGGCGTCTGACGGTGCGCGTCAGCTACGACGCGCGCGATGGCTTGCTGGAGGTCCTAAAGCCCGGTGAAGTGATCGACAGGCCGCTCGAGGATGAGATCGAGATCGAACGCGAGAACTTCTGCGCCTTTCGTCGTGGGCGGCGAGGACCAGTGATTGGCTTTGCCGTCAAGGCGCTCTACGACTTCGACGTGCCCCAGCCCGACGACCCGCTCGCGCCGCACCTGCGCTTCGACGTACCGACGCTCGGCCTCCGCGACGCGACGGTGGAGCAGGTGATCCTGACCGCGCGATCCGTCCTTGGGGGCTACTCGACTCCAGACGTGGTCTTCTTCGACCTCGCGGCGGGAGCGGGCGAAGAGGGCGACGACGAGCAGGCTGAGATCTACTGGCGAGCTTGCCTGATGGCGGGCGACCCCAAGGCGCACTTCGGGCTCGGGTGCACGCTCTGCGACCTCGACCGTGGGCAGGAGGCTTACGGTCACCTGCGCGAGTACACGCGTGTCCAGCCGCGCAACGCCTGGGCGTGGACGTGGTTGGGCCAGGCGTACGAGGGCATCGACGAGCCCCGTCAGGCAGCCAAGTGCTACCGGCGCGCTATCCGCCTGGAGAAGGACGCTGGGTTCGAGACCGACGCCGCCGAGCGGCTCGAGCGGCTCCTCGGTTAGCTTCCAGCGCTGGAGGGGAGGAAAAGGGACGTGCGCCAACTCGACGGCAGGCTGATTCATTCGGCGACCGACCTCATCAACTTCGTCGAGTGCCCGCACCTGACCTACATCGACCTCGAGGTTGTGCAGGGCAGGCTCGACATCGAGCCCACGCGCACCGACTCGAGCGAGCTGGTCGCGAGCAAGGGTGAGGAGCACGAGGCTGCGTACGTCGAGTCGTTGCGCGCCGCCGGCCGCGAGGTCGTGACGATCGCCGCCGAAGGCGCCGTAGGGGTAGCTGCGCTCGAGGCCGCTCGCGACCGCACTATCGCCGCGATGCGCGACGGCGCGGAGATCATCTTCCAGAGCGCCCTGTACGACGGCACCTGGGCCGGCTACGCCGACTTCCTCGAGCGTGTGGACAAACCTTCGGACCTCGGCCCCTGGAGCTACGAGGTCGCCGACACGAAGCTGGCGCGCAAGGTGAAGCCCTACTTCCTGCTCCAGCTCTGCTTCTACACCGACCTCGTGGCGCAGATCCAGGGAGAGATCCCCGAGCACATGCACGTCGTGCTCGGCACCGGGGAGCGGGCGAGTTTCGTGCCGACCGAGTTCCTCGCCTACCACCGCCGCATCCAGCAGCGCTACCTCGAAGAGATCGCCGCGAGGTCGTCCACATACCCGCACTTCGTCGACCACTGCGGCCTGTGCCGCTGGTCGGAGCACTGCGACGCACAACGCGTCAGGGACGACTACCTCGGCCTGGTCGCCTGGATGCGACGCGACCAGATCGTGCGGCTGGAGGGCGAGGGCATCGCGACGATGGCGGACCTCGCGCGCGCCGACGACTCGCGCAAGCCTGGCCGCATGGTGCAGGCCACCTTCGACAACCTGCGGCTCCAGGCCGGGCTCCAGGTCGCCGAGCGCGAGACCGGCGAGCACAGCTACGTGCTGCTCCCACCCGAGGAAGGCCGCGGATTCGCGCGCCTGCCCGAGCCCTCCCTCGGCGACCTGCTCTTCGACATGGAGGGTGACCCGTTCGTCGACGAGGGACTCGAGTACCTGTTCGGCGTGACGTGGATCGAGGACGGCGAGCCACGCTTCAGGCCGTTCTGGGGGACGAGCCGCGCCGACGAGAAGCTCGCGTTCGAGCAGTTCATGGACTTCGTCGCCGAGCGTCGGCGCGCCCACCCCGACCTGCACGTCTACCACTACGCGCCGTACGAGCCCACGGCGCTGAAGCGCCTGATGGGGATGCACGCGACGCGCGAGGACGCGCTCGACGACCTGCTTCGCAACCACGTGCTGGTCGACCTGTTCGCGGTCGTGCGCCAGGGCATGCGCATCTCACAGCCGAGCTACTCGATCAAGAAGGTCGAGGCCTTCTACATGCCCGAACGCGAGGCGAGCGTCACGGACGGCTCCGACTCGATCATCCAGTTCGAGCGCTGGCTCGACGAGGGCGACGACTCCATCCTCGAGGCGATCGAGCGCTACAACGAGGAGGACTGCCTCTCGACCTGGAAGCTGTGCGAGTGGCTGCTGGAGCGCCGCGCGGAGGCGATCCGCGAGCACGGAGTCGAGATCCCGTGGCGGGAGACGGACGAGGGGTACGTGCCCGACCCGGAGGAGGAGGCGGAGCTCACTGCGATCCGCGACGCGCTGCTGGCCGGTGTGCCGGAGGCAGAGGCGACCCGCGATCCCCGCTGGCTGATGGCGCAGCTGCTCGACTACCACCGCCGCGAGGCCAAGCCCGGCTACTGGGCGTACTACGAGCGCCTGGAAATGGACAAGGAGGAGCTGTGGCACGACTCCGAGGCGCTGTCCGAGCTCGAGGATGCGGGCGTCGCGCCACGCGCGCTCCCCCACCCGTACCAGTCCACCGTCTACACGCTTCGCTTCCGCGCGCAGGAGCACAAGATCACTCCTGGAAACGCCGTCGATCCCGCGACGGAGAAGGGCGTCGCGGTCGAGCGCGTCGACGATGCCAAAGGCATCATTGAGATCTCCCGCGGGACCGCACGAGCCGAGGAGCCCCTGCCACGTGCGCTGATCCCGGGTACCCCCTACACCACGCCCGAGCAGCGCAAGGCGCTCCAGCGAATCGGCGTTGATGTCGGCGCGCGCGGGATCGAGGCCTCGGGAAAGTACAGCGCCGCGCGGGACGTGCTCCGGCGCCGGCCGCGCACCTCGGCGGTCCCGGCCGGCGCGCTGCTCCAGGACGGCGGCTTCGGCCTCGAGCAGGCGAAGCGGATCGTCGACGGACTGCGCGACAGCTACCTCTTTATCCAGGGCCCGCCCGGCTCAGGCAAGACGTACACGGGGGCGCACCTGATCCTGCACCTGCTCGCGCAGGGGAAGCGGATCGGCGTGACCTCGAACAGCCACAAGGCGATCATCAACCTGCTGTGGGAGGTCGAGGAGTTCGCTGCCCAGAAGGGCCAGCACTTTGTCGGCCTGAAGAAGTCGGGCCCCGACTCGCAGTTCGAGTCGCGGCTATCCGAGCCGCTGATCGAGAACACCGGCAGCAACGCCGCCCTCACCGATCCCGAGGTGCGCCTGATCGCCGGCACCGCGTGGGCGTTCTCCCGCGAGGACATGGAGGGACAGGTCGACTACTTGTTCTTCGACGAGGCCGGGCAGGTGTCGCTCGCGGACGCGCTCGCGATGTCGACCGCCACGCGCAACCTCGTGTTCCTCGGCGACCCGCTCCAGCTCGCGCAGGTGTCGCAGGCGGTTCATCCGACCGGCGCCGGGTGCTCGGTGCTCGAGCACCTGCTCGACGACGACGTCACGATCTCGCCCGAGCGCGGAATGTTCATCGAGCACACGCGGCGCATGCACCCGGATGTGTGCAAGTTCGTCTCGGAGGTGGTCTACGAGGGCCGGCTGGAATCCCTGGAGGAGTGTGCGAACCAGTCGGTCGAGGCGCGGGGCGCGCTGACCGGCACCGGGATGCGGTGGATGCCCGTCGAGCACGAAGCCAACACGCGCCGCTCACCCGAGGAGGCGGAGGTCGTGGCCCAGCTGGTGTCGGACCTGCTCGACGGAGGGTCCTACACGAAGAGTGACGGCTCGACCGTGCCCCTCACCGCCGACGAGATCATGGTGGTAACCCCGTACAACGCGCAGGTCCGGACCCTGCGCGAGAAGCTGCCCCCTGAAGTTGAGGTGGGTACGGTGGACAAGTTCCAGGGCCAGCAGGCCGCGGTCGTGCTGTTCTCGATGGCGACGTCGAGCGGAGAGGAGATCCCTCGGAATCTCGAGTTCCTGTTTAGCCGCAATCGCCTGAACGTTGCGGTGTCACGGGCCCGGTGCCTGGCGGTCGTCGTCGCAAGCCCGAAGCTGCTGCACGTCCGCTGCCATACGGCGGATCAGATGCGGCTCGTGAACGCGCTGTGTCGGCTGGTGGAGATGGCCGACGGAGACCATTAACGGGCCCATACGCACTTTCCGGCGAATACAGGAATCTGAACGCGGGCGAGCTTCAATGCGACCAGTTGCCCGTTCTCGGTCGGCCCTGCCCCAAGCACCGCGATGAAGTCGTCAAGCGCATGCTGGTTCGCCTCTAGGCGCTTGGAATTGGCCTTTGCAGTGAACTCGTGCACCACGAACACCACCTGATCGGCGTCCTTCCTCCCGGCTTCGCGCACCGCTCCGGCCAAGCCATGTAGGAGCTGATAGTGAAGGCGTCCCAAGGTCGCATTCAGTTCGCGATTGAAGATCAGCCTGCTGAGCGCCCTCACTCGGTCAGGTAGACGCGACTTCTTTGACAGATTGGGACTGGTCATCGCCTTCTCGATCGGGCGGCCGAATGACTCGTCGGCTTTCGCCTCGATCGCAACCAGAGTGCTGCCGCCGTTCGCATAACCGTGAGCCAGCACGTCTGAGTTTCGCGTGTTGCCGCCGAAGTCATCGAGCTTGAGCCTTGCCTCTGGCTGAACCAGGCCAAATCGCATCTTGCTCGTTTCCGGCCGGCTCCGAAGCAGTAAGACCATTTCCTCGGGCGGCTTGGGTCCGTTTGACCGTCCAACCCAGGCCCTGGCAGATTCCTTGGCGCTGCGGCCATCCTTCCAGTGAGTCTTTCCGGCAGGTGGAGCCAGGCGACCCCATTGCTGGACCGTCATGATCTCCTGGCCGCCCTTTGCCTCGATGTGCAGAGGTGGATCGAAAGGCGTCTTGTCTTTCATCGCGTTTTCCTTTCAATCTCGCTTGAAACCGAGGGTGAACGCTGACTTGAACCGTCATAGCGTCGGCGCGCGTGGTGGCGGAGCCTATCGGCGAAACGATCGATCCGCATGGGCGGCGTGTACGTCTCGACGGAGACGCGGTGCAACACATCGTCGACGAGCATCCTGAGATGCAGGTACACGTCGCCGAGATCCTCGAGCTGATCGCACGGCCCCATGTGATCCGGCCCGATTCGTGGCCGGGGCGCGAGCGCTACTACCGACGCCGGCGGCGGTCCTTCAACCTGGCTGTTCGCCGTCGTAGACTTCGAGAGGGATCCACCCAGGGTTGTCACCGCATACGGCAGGCGCAAAGGACCGTGAACACGCAGATGAAAATCACGATCGGAAGCCTTGAGTTCGACCACGCCACCTATGACTCGACCGGAGATGTCCTCTACCTGCACGTCGGGGAGCCGCGTGCTGCCGCAGATGCGGATGAGACCCCGGAGGGCCATTTGCTGCGTCGTGACGATCAGGGTGCGGTGATTGGACTGACGATCATCAGCCCGAAGCACTTCCTCCAGCGCGACGGCGAGATCATCGTCACCATGCCCGAAGCACAGCACGTTTCGGCGTCAGAGCTCGAGCCGGTCCTCGTCGCCTGACGCCACGACAACGTTGCTCGGGTGCGGCGCCTTCCTAACCCGCGGCAAGCGCTGGGGCGACGGCCTCCGGTCCGACCTCAACACGCTCGGGAATGGTCAGCAGGATGTGCCCGTCACGTTCGAGCAGCTCCTTCGCGTTAACGATTGTCACGCCGACGAGGGCGCCGTCAGCGTCGAACCGCAGCGCATGGCCCTCGGGCGATTCGTCGAAATCGACTGCAGTTCGTGGGTCGCCCACGTGTAGGTACAGCACGTCCACATCGGTGTCGTAGCTCACGTTGTCGTACGTCGTATTGCCGATGGTGACGGTCACGGGATATCCCTTCGCGCGAATGCTGTGATCACCTTTCCGTAGCTTACGACCACCCTGAGCGACTAGATGGTTGATTCCGAATCAATAACCGTAGGCCGCGAAGTGGCGGCCGGGGTCACCGATCTCTTGGTTGTGCCAGAGGCCTGCCGCGAGCGCGAGCTTCCGCAGCGCGATGCGGGCCCCCAGGCCGGGCAGGGTGCGGGCTCCGTGGCGCTCGAGCCCGAGCTGGCCCTTGCACGTCCAGAAGACCGACTCGATCCATTGGCGCACCGCTCCGAGCGATCCGAAACGGGGCCGCTCGTCCTTGCGGTCGGGACGCAGGAAACGGGCGCCTCGGTCCGCCATGAAGCGCTCGAACTGCGCACCCGCAAAGCCCTTGTCCGCGATGACCGTGTGGCCCGCGAGCGACACCCGCTCGAGCATCTGCTCGGCGACGTCGCGCTCGGGGGCGTTGGCGGGCGCGAGCTCGAACGCGATCGGAGTGCCGTCCGCGGCGCAGAGCAGGTAGAGCCGAAAGCCCCAGAAGTAGGCGGAGTGGCTGCGGCAGTAGCCGTAGCCGGCGTGGCCCGCGAACTCACTGCGGCGCACGGTCTCGCGCGAGCGCCCGCAGGGCACGGGCGTCGAGTCGAGCAGCCGCAGGCTGTCGCAGAACGAGGGCGAGATGAAGGCCAGGTAGTTGGTCGAGCGGGCGATCTGGGGGACCAGCGCGCGGATCCGCTTGTTGTAGCCGGGCTGCTTGGGCAGATAGGGGAACAGGTGCCCGAGCCGATAGCTGGCCAAGGCCAGAAACTGGCGGTCGTTGGGCAATCCCAGGAACACCTGCGCGAGTGCGAGCGTGATGAGCTCGGCATCGGTGATGCGGGGCCGACGGCCTGGTCCCCGGCGCTCGGGCAGGAAGTCGTCCACCAACACGTAAATTGCCGTGAGAAGGGCGTCGAGGTCGGCGTGCACGAGGCCTCCTTGGTCGACGTTGCGTTAGCAACGCCAGACTTCGGCGCCCTTCGTGCTGCCTCCTCGCAGCACGGCGACAATTTGGAATCAATCATCTAGGCG